>NZ_JBEHFT010000002.1:0-131311 GCF_040225455.1 Corynebacterium sp. KPL2838
CAATATCGGAATCAGACCCTTGAACCCCTCATCGCCTAGAATTAAACCAGTCCAACTTTCGGGGGCCAGTTCACTTTGCCAGCGAGGGGGTTTCGCTACGCGTGCCATTTCCATAGAAAAACTATTAGGTTTGTGAAATACTAAGGTATCTAGAACCACGAAAGTTATGCAGTATAGGCACACCATGGAGGACAAACCTTGCCCACCTTAGAAATTGACCATCTCAATAAATCTTTTGGCAGCGTCCGCGCGCTGCGGGATATGACTTTTAGCGTGCAGGAGGGCGAAATCTTCGGCTTCGTCGGTTCCAATGGTGCGGGCAAGTCCACCACCATGCGCATCGCGCTGGGCGTGCTCGCGAAAGACTCCGGGGAGGTATATTTCGATGGCTCCCCCATTAATGACGATAACCGCCGCCGCATTGGCTATATGCCAGAAGAGCGCGGCCTCTACGGCAAGGAACCGCTGCTTGGCCAGCTGACTTTTCTGGGCACCCTGCATGGCATGAGCAAGCAGGCCGCCCAGAAATCCGGCACGGAACTGCTAGAGCTGCTGGGGTTGGGTGAGCGCCAGAACGACAAGCTGGATGATTTGTCCTTGGGCAACCAGCAGCGCGTGCAGCTGGCCGCCTCCCTCATCCATGACCCCGATATGCTGATTTTGGATGAGCCCTTTTCCGGCTTGGACCCCGTCGCGGTCAATGTCATGTCTGACATGCTGCGCGAGCGCGCCGCGCGCGGGGTGCCTGTCATCTTTTCCTCCCACCAGCTGGACTTGGTGCAGCGCCTGTGCGATCACGTGGGCATCGTCACGCAAGGCCGCATGGTGGCAGAAGGCACGGTAGACGAGCTGCGCACCCAAGGCGCCTCGCGCTATGCGGTGGACACCCCTGCGCGCGGGTGGTACCCGGACGGCACTCACTTGGTTGAGGAAACTGACCAGGGCGTGGTGCTCGAAGCTGATGACGGCACCGATGACCAAGCCATCTTGCGCGCTGCCATGGCCGCTGGCCCTGTTCACTCCTTCGGCCTCAAGGTCCCAGACCTTACCGAGCTTTTCCAAGACGTCGTCACCAGCACCACCACCGAGGAGGCCTAGCCCATGCAGTATTCGGCAATGAAGACCATAGGGACCGTCGCCAAGCGCGAAATGGCGGTTGCTCTTAAGACCAAATCCGTTGTCATCATGATGCTGCTGCTTATCATTGGTGCCATCGCCACCCCCATTATCATTGACTTGCTCTCCGGTGGTGACGATGAACCAGATTCCGTCGCCGTGGTGGGCATGGAGGCAGACGCATTCGCTGATTCCGGGCTGGAGGCCCAGGCCGCCGATGACCGGGATGGCGCGGTGCAGCTTATCGATGCCGGCGATGTCGACGCCGCGCTCGTGCCCGCCGGCGACGAGGGGTGGGAGCTTCTGGCTAATGGCACTGCCTCCACCACCATCTCCACCACGATCAATCAGGTGGTCGCAGCACAGGCGCAGGCAGAGGCCTTAAATACGCTGAATATTGATGCCCAAGAGCTTGCCGCCGCCACCCCATCAGCCGAAGTGACCGCGGTAGATCTGGAAGCCGATGAGTCCTCCGAAGAACAGATGGGCAATGTCGCCATCGTCCTTATCGCCTCCATGGTGGTGGTCTTTTCCATCATGACCTTCGCCGGGCTCATCGGCGGCCGCGTTACCGAAGAGAAGTCTTCGCGCGTGGTGGAAATCATCCTGTCCACGGTGCGCCCGGTGGAATTCTTGGCCGGCAAGGTCATTGGCAATACCATCATCGGGCTGCTCGGCACCTTCCTCATTCTGGCCGGCGGCGTAGCCTCCCTGGCATTTACTGGCGCAGCGAGCGAAATCCAGCTCGATTATGGCCTAATCGCTGCCCTCCTCGTCGGGGAAATCCTCGGCCTCTTGTTCTTCGGCAGTCTCTATGCCGCAGCTGGCTCCATGGTGCAGCGCACCGAGGATCTGCAATCAACGCAGATGCCCATCCTGCTCCTTGTCTTTGCCACCATGTATATCACCATGTTTGGCTGGACGAACTTGGATGCCACCTGGATGCAGGTGATGGGCTGGGTGCCGCCGATCTCCATGTTGGTCGCTCCCCTCCAAGTTGCTAGCGGCAATATGAGCTGGCTGGGCTTGGCGGGAAGCTATGCGGTCCTCGCTGTTGTTACCGTGCTGATTCTCATCTTTGTCGCGCGCATCTACCGCCGTGCCATTTTGAATAATGGCAAGAAGATGACCTGGCGCCAGGCGCTCAAGAAATAAAAAATAAATCCGGCCTCCCACTTTCCAAGGGGAGGCCGGATTTTTCTACTGCGCAGGATTACTCAACGATGAATTCGTTGGTGATCGGCTGGGTGATATCCAGGGTGCCGTGCTCGATGTAGTACATGCCAAAGAACATGGCGCCGACCAGCACTAGGGCCAGCAGCATGCAGGGAATCCACTGGACAAAAACAGAAACCCAGCCCTCGGATTGCTGGCGGGCTGCCGCCTCGCGTTGTTCTTGAGCCTCGCGCTCGTTCATAATGATAAAACCTCTCGCTTCACCGAAGATTAACTAAAAGTATCTTAACAGTTTATGGTCTCCGCGGTGGCATTAGATCCCCGGATCTTCGTTATTTAATAATGCCTCAAGGAATGCCTCGCGGTCCGCGAACATTTTCTCGATATCCTCTTCCGCACCCACAATCCAGGCATCGGCATCCTCATCAAAGGTCACTGCAGAATCGGGATAGGTTTCCAGGGCTTCCTCCATCGCGGCAAGCTGATCGGCATCGGCACGGTCCTCGGCAAAAGCCTCTGGGTCACCAATGCGCTGGCCCAGCTCACCCAAGGCCGTTAAGCCATACGCTTTATGCTGCTTTTTAGGGTGCTCGAAAAGTTCTTGTCCCATCATGGCGGTATTATTTTCCTCCATTCAATAAAGAATCCGGGACGAATCCCGAATAGCCAGGGATATTATTTACCTGTAATACCCCATGGAAAAAGCGCTTGAGTGCGGGAACGTCATCCTCGTGGAGGTGGTCGAATACCAAGCGGCGGACGGATTCCACGTGCTCGGGGGCCGCGCGCTCGAGGTGGTGGAGCCCAGCCTCCGTGATGTGCACGTTGACCCCGCGGCCATCATCGGTGGTCTTTTCCTTGACCAAGAGCCCACGCTTTTCCATGCGTGTGACCTGGTGGGAGGCGCGCGAGCGATCCCAAGCCAGCTCCGTGCACAGGTCGCGCAGGCGCAGGTGCTGATCTGGGGCTTCCGAAAGGGATACCAAGACCGCGAATTCGGAGACGGAGATCTCCCCGCCCGCCTTAAGGGTCTCGTCCATGCCCCTATCTATCTTGCGGGTCGCAGCCAATAATAGGCGCCATAGCTCCTGTTCATCATCGTTTAACCAGCGGGTTTGTTCAGACATAAGGACTAGATTACCCCCTTCAGCATGGCAATGTCGCGCTCGCTACGCCCAGGCACCCGGGAATAGCGCTGCGGCATGCAGGTAAAGACCAAAACCTGGTTCTCGCGGCCCACCTGTGAGAACAAAGTGGACATGAGTTGCAGGCGGTGTGCGTCGGTAGAACCCAGCGCGTCATCGACGATGACCGGCACGGTTCCCTCCCCCGCCACCAAGCGCGCGATGGCAAAGCGGGTAAGGATGGCCAGCTGCTCGCGCGCGCCACCAGACAGGCTGGTCATGGCCACCGTTTCATTATCGCGGGTGCGCGCGGTAACAGAGAGATCGTCTGCCAATTCAAAGCTGATATCCCCGCCGTAGATGGTGCGGGCCAGCTGGGCGAGTGCCGCCACGAAGGGCTCGGCATAGCGCTGGCGCGCGGCATCGCGGTGTTTGAGCAGCAGCTCGCGCAGGTAGCGTGCCGCCAGCGCGCGCTTTTCCACGCTTTCTAGCACTGCCTGCGCCATTTCTGCTTCCGCTTGCGCCTGCTGCTCGCGCTCTGCCGCGCCGGAGTGATAATTAATCTCGCTCGACAGCTTGCCCAGCTCCACCTTGGAATCTTGCACCTGATTTTGCAGGTACTCCAGGTGCGATTGCGCGCCCTCCACCAAGCTCTGAGCGGTGGCTAGGTCCACGGCCTCCATCTCAGATAGCTGTTCCTGCAGCCTTTCCACCAGCGCACCCAACCGCTCTACCTCTTCTGCTAAGCCGGCATCAGAGGTTTTCTCCCGCACTTCGGTCAGCTCGCGCTCGGCGCGCTCGGCCTTCTCGGTGGCGGCCTCGAGCTCGGCTTCCAGGCGCACCACGTCGTGGGCGATGCGGCTATCGCGGAAGGGAATGAGCTCGCGGTCGAGGGCATCGACAAGCTCGCGCACTTCTTCCTCCGCTTCTTCTGCAGCGGATAAATCCTTGGCCGGGGCATCATCGAGCCCGGCAACCTTCTCCTTCAGCGCCGCGTGCTGGGCGCGCAGTTCGCCCAAATCATCCGGCCCCAGCTCGCCCTCGAGCTTGCGCGTGGCGGCATCCAACCCGGCATTCTGCTCGGAGTGCGCCTTAAGCAGGGCCTCGGCGGCGGGGATGGACTCGACACCGGTGGCATCGAAAAGCTCCTGCAAGCGCGCCTCAGCTTGATCCACCTCGCGCTGGGTCTTATCGGAAGAGTACGCACCGGCTACGAAGCGGGCGGTGATATCGCCGATGGTGATCTCGCGGCCATCGACAAGCTCAATTGCAGGCTGTTTGCCGATGTCCACCTGCGTCCCATCAACTCCAATCTCCGCGCCCTCCGGCCCAGAAAATTCCACCTTAGCGGCGGTGGCATCGTGCAGGCGCTTGGCCAAGGCGAGATCGGCATCCGCCTTGCGGAGTTCCTCGACGTACGCGGCGGTCATCTCGCGCCCGCGTTGGGCGATCTCCGCCTGTGTCTTCTCCACGCCACGAGCCAGTTCCTCAACCTTGAGCAGGCGCTTGTCCAGGCGCTTAAAGGTCTCCTTATCCTGATGCAGCCGCGCCTGCTTGAGCGTTGTGCGCGCGGTGGCGTAGTCCTCCTTCGCGGCGGCCAGCTTCTTTTCCACCGCTTCTTTCTGCGTGTTTTCCTCGGTGGCCTTCTCGCGAGCGGCCGCGAGCTTATCCGCGGCGCTCGACTGTGCGGTGCCAGCGGCCTCGAGTGCCTCGGCCATCTCCAGGCGCTGTGTTTGCGCGTCCTTCGCGCGCTGGAAATCCTCCTTGGCGCGGGTGAGCTCCGCCTTGTGCGCATCCACCTGGTGCTGGGCCTTTACGGCCTCGTCCGCGGCGGCTTGTTTCTCGGCGAGGTCCTGGCGAGCCGCGGGTAGCTGCGCTTCGGCTTCTTCTTGCTGGCGTTCCAGGTGCTCGTAGCGCTCCACCACGGAATCGAGCCCGCGCACCGCAGCGGAAGCTTCCTCCAACTCCTGCTCGGCACGCTCCACAGTCTCCTGGGCCTTTTTATACTCGCCGGCTGCCTTGCCCGTCTTTTCGGTGTAGTAGCGCTTGTATTCCGTATCTACCTTGCCCAAAAGCTGGGAATCATCGCCGGATACCTCGTCCTCTGCCAGGCCGGACTCCTGCTCGAGGGCCTGCGTTAACGAGGGAATGCCCACTGCAGAGATAGCGTCATTGGAGTCATCCTGGCGCATAAAGAGGACATCAAGAAGCTGGCGATCCATGTTCTCGCTTAAGATCCGTTCCAGCTCGTCATCGGCCTGGCGGCCTGTATATTGTGCGTGGCGCGGGGACGAGATGGCCAGCTCACAGTACTTCTTCTGCAGCCAGCGCTTGGCAATGCGAAAGCGGTATTCCCCCACGGAAATATCCGCAATGACCTCCGGCGATACGTCCTTGCCCACCGGCTGCAGATCCCGGATACCGCTGGGGCGCGCCGTGTGCTTTTCCGTCAGCACCACATCGAGGGCCTCCACGAGGGTGGATTTACCGGCCTCGTTCTCGCCGTGAATGACCACCACCCCGGTTTCTGGAAGGTCATCCAACACTAAATGCTCGATGCCGCGGACATTTTTAATTTCTAAGCTGTGGATGCGCATGTGGTTTATCCTTCCAAGCGAAATAGCAGGTTGGCGGCGTCGCGGGCCACCGGATCCTCGCGGTTTTCCAGCAGCTCTTGCAGGGCGTCGGCGGCATAGCCGGAAATGTCCAGGTTGGCTAGTTCGTCTTCGCTAGGCTCCAAGAACAGGTCCATGGTTCGCTCGCGCGGGCGCAGCGAGGCAAAGACCGCCTCCAACTCATCCAGCCCACGCTGCAGCCGGGCGTGCGCCGCAATGCCGAGGGTCCCCTGCAGGCTGTATTTAATCGCCGTGCGCACCTTATCCGGATACTCTTCCAAGCTGCGCAGGAAGCGTTCGACATCCTCGGTGGAATTGACGGAAGCATCGAGGGCTTCAAACGTCCAGCGCCCGATGCTGCGCTTATCGATGTCTATGTCTTCCCCCTCAATCCTTACCACCAGCGCGTTCCCGGAATCGGCCTCGCCGCCACCGGTGGAGCATTCCTTAAAGTCCGTGGTCTCCGGGCTCCCAGAGAACCAGACGCGGCCGGTCTTTCCCAGGCTGGCCGTCGAGTGGGTATCGCCCAGCGCCAAGTAATTGATCACCCCACGCTCCAAGCACTGCTCTACGAATTCCAAGTCGATGGTATCGGCATCTCCCCCGCTAGTACGCGAATCCACCTGTCCATGGCCCACAGCAATCCGGATTCCCTCCGTGGGTTCGAGCGGCTCCAAGGCCTGGCGCACCAAGTCGTGGTTGGCGCGTTTGGACAAGTACGGCGCCCCCACCAATTCCACGCCCTTGCCCACCGCGATGGGTTCTGAATCCGCGATGACGTGCACGTTATCCGCGCTGGTGCGATAAAATACCGAGTCCGCGACCAGCGGATCGTGGTTTCCCGGCAGCACATACACCGGCACGGGCAAGCGCTTAAACATCTCGGTAGCGCGGGCCAAAATTTCTCGGGAGAGCGCATTGTGTTCAAATACATCGCCCGCCACGACGATGAACTGCGCGCCGACCTCCTCCGCGAGCTGGCCTAGGTGCATGATGGCGGACTCGCGGTCATCGTTGAAACGACCTTGCGCCTCCCCCTTCAAGAACCAGCGGGTCATTCCCAGCTGGAAGTCGGACGTGTGGATAAAGGTCGTTGCAATCATAATCAGTGCGTTAAGTGGTAGTAGAGGTCTTCAATATCGGACACGGCCCGCAAGAGGTCAATATTGGTATGCGATACGGCCCGCAGGGCCTTGCGCAAGAGGTCCGGATCGGAATCTTCCAGCGCTGGGGCAACCTTGGGGTGCGGCAGTTTAGGCATCTCGCGGCCATTCCAGAACACGTCGTTCTTTTCTTCCGCGGATAAATCGCTAGCTCCAAAGCTTTCTCGAGAGACCTGCTGCGATTGCTCCATGACGGCCTTTTCCAAGCGCGCAAAGTCCAGCCCGCGCATATTGAAAATCACGGCGGGATCCGCATCCGCGCGGGTGGCGAGCCTATCTCCCACCGCCACGATGTGCTTGCAGGCATACGCGGAATCCGGGCAGGTGCAGGATAGCCGCAGATCTTCGACCTCGCTGGCAAACAAGGTATCCAGCGCTTCCTCAGACAACAGGCCCTTGCGCGCATTCGCTACGGAATTCGGCGTGCGCGCGAATTGGCCGGCGAGTGCCGCAATATCGTCATTATCGCGGTACGGCAGCTGGATGAGTACGGAAAAAGGCTCGTTCTGGGAACCGGCCACGCGCCCATGGATGGCACCGTTGCGGATCTCCAAGCCAACGACGTGACCGCCTTCGGCGTACTGGCGCCCGCGGGTAATCCGTCCCCGGTCCGCATCATGGCTGGTAAAGGAAGAAATCCGGGCTGCGGTCTTGGACAGTAGCCGCCCGCTGCGGTCAACATGGTTGACCTCATCCGGGGTGCTCACGCGCTTGCGGGTACCAAAGTTTGCGTAGATGACATTGTCATCGCCCTTAACGGCCATCCGCTTACTCCTTTCCCCGGTAACTCATGAGCTCTGCCAGCTGGTCCGGCTCCAATTCCGTGAGCCAGCCCTCGCCTTCGCCGACGACGGAACCAGCCAGCTGCGTCTTTCCATCCAAAATGTCTTGAATGGATTCTTCCAACGTGCCAGCGGTAATCATCTTATACACCTGCACGTTACGGCGCTGACCAATGCGGAAGGCGCGGTCCGTGGCTTGGTTTTCCACCGCGGGGTTCCACCAGCGGTCCATGTGCACCACGATCGATGCCGCAGTGAGATTGAGCCCCGTGCCGCCCGCCTTGAGCGAAAGGATCATCGCCTGTGGACCATCCTCGGCTTGGAAATCCTCCACCATCTGATCGCGCTTATTCTTCGTCACCCCGCCGTGCAAGAAGGGAATCTCGTGGCCCAGCTGCCCGCTCAGGTAGGGCTGCAAGATATCACCGAAGGCCTTGTACTGGGTAAAGATCAGCAGGCGCTCGCCGGATTCGGTGGCGGCATCGACAATCCGCATCAGCTCCTTCACCTTGCCCGAGCGGTGCTTGCCCTTGATGACCACCGGCGAATCATCTCCCAAATAATGCGTTGGGTGATTGCAGATCTGCTTAATGCGCGTCAGGGAGGCCAAGACGATGCCGCGCTTGCTGATGCCCGTCGCATCCTCCAAGCTCTTCTTTACCTCATTGACCAGCGCCTTATACAAAGCCGCCTGCTCTGTGGTCATGGAGACCGTAAGAATCTGCTCGGACTTTTCCGGCAGGTCATCGATGATATTGGGATCGGTCTTGACGCGGCGCAGAATAAGAGGCGCGGTCAGCGCGCGCAGACGCTCGGACATCTCCTCATCATTATTGCGCTCGATGGCCTTGGCAAAGTGATTTCGGAAAAAGGACGCCGTGCCCAAGATTCCAGGGTTACAAAAGTCCAAGATGGAGCGCATCTCTGACAACCGGTTTTCCACCGGCGTACCGGTCAGCGCCACGCGGTGCTCGGAGGGCAGCGATCGCACCGCCTTGGAGGAACGCGTGGCCGAATTCTTAATGGCCTGCGCCTCATCGAGGACCACGCGTTGCCAAGACACCTCGCCCAAGAGGTTAAAATCTCGGCTCACGGTGCCATAGGTAGTAATGACGAGATCTGCTTTTCCGGCGGCCTCGAGGAACTTCTCCCCGCTCGGACGCCCCGCGCCGTGTTGCACCATGACCTCGAAATCCGGCACGAAGCGACGCGCCTCGCGAGCCCAGTTACCCACCACGGAAGTCGGTGCGACTACTAAGGTGGGTCCGGTTTGTTCACCGCGCTTCTTCTCCACCGCCAATAGGGACAGTAGTTGGAGTGTTTTGCCGAGCCCCATGTCATCGGCAAGCACGGCACCAATATTGTTACGAGACATCCAATACAGCCAGTCCACGCCAGTGCGCTGATACTCGCGCAGCTCAGCATGCACGGTCTCCGGGATGTCCACGCGCTTAGGTGCGACCGTATCCATGCCGCCGAGCAACGCGGTATGCCACGTGCTGCCGGTAAATTCGATGGGCTCCTGAGCCATCGACTCGAGCGCCAGCTCCCGCAGCTCCGCCACCGTGACTTGGTGCTCACTCTTCTCGTTGAACTCCGCGCGGCGACGCTCGACCTCCGCCATGAGCTGCTGCCAGCCCGGCTCACCTAGCTTCTTGGCCATCTCCGCCGAGGCCGCCAGCTGCTCGAGCTCCTTCTTGGCGCGCTCGCGGGACTTATCCGCCAGCTCCTCCATATAAGAGGAAACCTTGGACACAACCTGGGTATCGGCCATGACCCACTTGCCGCGCAGCTGGATGAGCCCGGACTTGGAATTGACCAGCTCGTCCATCTCGGACTCGGTAAGCTCCACATCGCCCACGGACATGCGCCAGTTATAGTCCACGAGCTGATTCATGCCGATGTGCTTCTTCGTAGCGGCCTCGGCCGGGTCCCTGGCCTCACGGGTTTCCAGCTTGGCCTTGGTATCCATCTGCGCCCACGATTTGGGCAGCATGACGGTAATGCCCCGCTTTTTCAGCTCGGGCACCTCGTGCGCAATAAACTGCGTGAGCTGTTCCGTGTCCAGGTAGACATCCCAATCGCCGTCGCCAGGCTGGGGCAATTGCGTACTCTGGCCCAGGCTCGGTGCCGCATGCACGGCCTTGCGGTGGTTTTCGCGCAGCTTCTCGATGCTCGCCCTATCCAGCTCCTCCGCCGATACCGGCCGCGGCGAATCCGTTCCAGAGCGCACCCGCACACGAATCGGCCACGCTGCGTCTTCTGGATCCTGTTCTTCCGGTTCCTCCACGATGTAGACGAGTTGGAGTTCCACCTGGTAAATGGAATTTTTCCATTCATTGAGCCCACGCAGCAGTTGCGCGCGGCCGCGGCGGATAGGGGCCGTCGTCAGCAATGCGCGGGCGAAGTCGTGCCAAGGCATGGGCCGGGGCTCATTAAGCAGCGGCTGCAATTCCCGGTTGGCAATCCAATGCGTCAGTTCATCCGCTAGGTCATCTGAAAGGGCTCTATTATTTATATGGAGAATCCCGGGGGCCGCGGCCATCATTTCTGCTAGCCAACCGCGCTCACCCAAACCTGAGGCCAGCTGCCACATGGGAAACCACTCGTTGGCCTGGTACGCCAACCGGAACGTCACCCTGCCCGCGCGGACAAACTTGCTCAGGCCACTATATGCGTGAATGAGCCAGTGCAGATCCGGGGCAATCGATGCCGGTGGATGATGATCCAGGTATTCTAGCTGGGCTAGGGCTTCTACTGCTTCTTCTGGGGCAAACATGGCCATGGGCACCATGAGCGAGACGTCTTTGCCCTTTGGAGTCCGTAGTGATACCCGCGCCCGGTTCCGGAAGGACTTCTTAGCCAAGATGGCATCAATTGCCTGCGGAAACGTCCCTTCTGGCACGGCCGAAGGCATAACAATCTTGTGCCCTTCTACCTGCTCAATCCATAGACCAAGCCCCGAAACCGGCAGCCAAAGGCCATGCACAAGGTAAGAAGCCATAACGGCCAGCATAGCAGCCCTGTATAGTTTTGTTACAAGCTCGTTATATTCATGTCTTTGCGCAGTTAGACGGTGAAAAACGTCACTGGAGATCTATGCCACAGCTGAATTTTAGCTTGGGTGATCCTTAAGTCACCGTTAACGTACTAATGTCCGATAAATCACTACAAGGAGTGAAACGTGCAAGAATCAACTTGGTACGTCATTGCGATGATTGTGTACTTCCTCGTAATGGCAGCCATTGGCTACTGGAGCTACAAACAAACCGACGAATACGACGATTATGTTTTGGGCGGCCGTGGCCTGCACCCATTCGTAGCTGCTCTCTCCGCCGGCGCATCCGATATGTCCGGCTGGCTGCTTATGGGTCTGCCTGGCGCGCTCTTCCTTTCCGGTTTTTCCGAGCTGTGGATGCCTATCGGCCTCCTTATCGGTGCATGGGCAAACTGGAAGTGGATTGCGCCGCGTCTGCGCGCTTACTCGGAGGTTGCGGGCGATTCCATTACGGTCCCCTCCTTCTTCGAGAACCGTCTGCGCGATAAGTCGCGCATGCTGCGTATTATCTCCGCAGTTATCATTATCTTCTTCTTTACCTTCTACGTCTCTTCCGGCATGGTCTCCGGTGGTCGTTACTTCGAGTCCACCTTCGGTGGCGACTACATCACCGGTATGTTGGTCATCGCCGCAGTGACCATTTTCTACACCTTCATCGGTGGCTTCCTGGCAGTGTCCTACACCGACGCTATGCAGGGCATGCTGATGTTCGTCGCCCTGCTGATCGTGCCAATCATGGCGCTTTTCGCTCTCGACGATGCCGGCGCGATCTTCTCCTTCGCTACCGAAAACAGCTACGCTACCGACGGCGCTCTCGAGCCAAACGATAACTACTTCTCTCTCTTCGCCGGCGTTTCCGCTGGTGTTATCGTTGGTAACGCCGCTTGGGGCTTGGGCTACTTTGGCCAGCCGCACATCATCGTGCGCTTCATGGCGCTGCGTAAGCCTTCTGACGCCAAGCAGGGCCGTTTCTACGGCATCACTTGGATGGGTCTTTCCGTCATCGGCGCTATCTTCGTTGCGCTTACCGGTACTGTGTACTTCACCCAGTTCGGTGAGACCATCACTGACCAAGAGAACTTCGAGACCATCTTCTTGGATATGGCTCAGGCCATGATGCACCCATTGCCTGCTGGTTTCATCTTGACCGCAGTCTTGGCAGCGATCATGTCCACCATGTCCTCCCAGATGCTCGTGGTTTCCTCTTCCCTGATTGAGGACCTCTACCTCATCATCGCAAAGCGCAAGCCTGACGAGCGCATCCTGATTAACCTGTCCCGTACCGCCGTTGTGGCCATCGCGGTTATCGCCGCACTCCTGGCTATCAACCCGTCCGACTCCATTCTTGGCTTGGTCGGCTTCGCATGGGCTGGTTTCGGTTCCGCATTCGGTCCGCTCGTTATCCTGGCTCTGTACTGGAAGCGCCTCAACGCAACCGGTGCAATCGCCGGTATGGTCACCGGTGCAGTCGTCGCCATCGGTTGGGGCATGTCCCCGCTCGGCGATTCCCTCTACGAGATGGTCCCAGGCTTCTTCTCCGCACTCATCGTCACCGTTCTGGTCACCTTGGCTACCAAGCAGCCAGACCAGGAGGTCCTGGACGAGTTCGAGGAAGCCGAGAAACTTGCCAAGCTCGTTGAGAAGGACGACTCCCTGGACTTCGAGGAAGCAGCAGAAAAGGTTTCCGATAACAAGTAGGAACCTTCCCGCACCTCGCGGAGTCCAATAGGACATGAAGTCCTATTACCTGGCCGCGCTATCATGCATAACCGCTCTCGTTATCGCATGGTATGCGTGGCCTTTTCCGCGTTTTGATGTCTCCACCGTGCCGGCTCGCGCGGAATTGCCGGGCTACGACCGCGACGAGTTTGGCGGCTGGCAGCCCAACGGCGCATGCACCACGCGTGAGGCCATCATGGAGAACCAAGCCAGCGAGGACTTCGCTGAATGCCGGCCACAGTCCGGCACGATTTATGACCCCTACGCGGGTGAGATGATTTCAGCGACCTCCCCCATCGAGGTCGACCACATCTTCCCGCTTTCCGCCGCCTTTGACCTGGGGGCTGCAGAATGGGACCAAGACACCAAGATCCGCTTTGCTAACGATCCCCTCAATCTGGTGGCGACCAGCCGGAAGCTCAATCAGGAAAAGTCTGATTCCCTCCCCTCTGAGTGGTTACCGCCCGCCAACCGCTGCGATTACTCGCGGCGCCTCGCAGAAATCGCCCGGAACTACGAGTTACCGTTGCCCCGCGCAGACGTGCGTGCAATGAGAAGGCAATGTCGGTTCGATTTCTAGCAGGGAAATTGATTAGGGTGAACAAGGCAACTTTTCTTAACTGAAGGGCATCCTCCATGACTACTTTGTTCATCTTCCTGCACGTGGCAGCGGCCATTGTTCTGCTTGGCCCCGTGTGCATTTCCACGTCCATCTACCAGACCCAGCTGCAGCGCGCAGCGCAGGGCGATAAGACGGCCCTCGGTGCCGCCCGCAACCTGCACAACATCACCAACACTTACGGCTACATTTCCGCGCTCGTGCCGGTCCTTGGCCTTGCTGTCTTCCTGTCTGATATCGAAACCTTCAAGAGCCAGGTCAACTTCCACATCGCCATCCTCGTGGCCATCATCGCGTGGTGCCTGCTCTTCTTCCTCATCCTTCCTAAGCAGCGCACGGCGCAGGCAGCCCTAGAGTCCGGCGATACAGCCAACCTGGGCTCCATTAAGAAGTCCTTGTCCGCTTTCGGCGGCGTCTTCAACCTCCTGTGGATCATCTGCCTTATCTTGATGTACATCTAGGAAGCCATTTACTCTTCGGGGACAGTGTCATCACTGTCCCCTTTTTCATGGGTGGACTCTTCCCAAAGTTCTTCTTTTAACTGTTGTGCATCTGCATGCGCATTCTCCCTCCGCTTCTGCGTCGCCTGTGCAACCGTCTGCGCCCACCTGCGGTTCTTAGGGGCCAGCGGCCCACTCGCGGAGTCATAGACCCACGTAGAGTCATCAAAGAGCCAGACGATGTCCCCGCTTATCGGGTCCTTGATATAAAAGGCCCTCCCATCGGTCTTTATATTGTGATGGTGTTGGCATAAGCACGTAAGGTTTGCCGCCGAGGTCGGACCGCCATCCGCAAAGTCGTGCCGATGGTCCATCTGGGAAGCCACAGCCGGCCGCGTGCAGCCTGGCCACCGGCAGGTGCCATCCAAGCCCTCCACAAACGCCCGGATATCCGGCGGTGTCACGTAGTTAGAGCTTTCCGCCTGACCGGACTTCTCCATGTCCCTTGTCGTCGTTGCCCGAGCCTGTAGGTCATCCGCAGTCTCCGGAGATACCCAGCCCAAGTTCTGTACAAAGGCGGGTGCATCCGGCAGGTCGCAGCGATACACATTCAACACGACCTTGGCCTTTGCCTGCGCCTTTCCAGTCAGCAGCTCCACTGCGGCCTCAGCCATCGTGAGATCCTTTTCCGTAGCGATATCCCGAATATTGCGGTCAATTATCTCCGCGGTTTCTAACCCGACGTCCAGACAAACCGCAGCCCACTCCCCACCTGTAGGTTCAACGCTATAGGCTTGCTTGCGGCGCGGATCCCGCGCGGCAATAGAGGGATCGAGGCGCACAATAAGCTCGCGTAACTTGCGGCGGAGATTTCGGTGCGAGGGCAGCTTCTGATTGGGACGAGTTGGGGTCAAGTAGTTGGTCAGGGCGTCATCGATAGTGAACTTCTTCTCCGCATCAATGGCGCCGAGTTTGGCTAGGGTTTGGTCAATCGTAATCAGTCGGTCTAAATCTAAATGAAAATGCTGTTCTTGCCGGGCCCGCAGTCGCGGCAACTCCTTTAGCCGCTCGAAGGCGAAGATAATATTTCTAATGCGGGACTGACGCGCCCCAGTTAAGTCAGACAGGGATTGGCTAATAATTTCGATATCGTCATCCGGGCCAGGATGAAGCCTTTCCCAAAACTGGTATTCGGCCTTCCTAATCTCCGTAGCTGCACGGGAGGTAGAATTTTCTGGATTGGTATTGGCATAATATGGCGCATTCATGGACTTTCTTTCGAGAGATTTACTAGAACATGCTTTCGTCATACACCATACAAAACCACCCTGACACACTACCCCCGTTTATAGTAAAAGCGCAGGTCACAGGGCATGAAAAAAGGGCCTCTAAAAAGAGGCCCTTTGGAGGTTTAATTAGTCGCGGAAGCGCCCACCGTGCTTCCGGCCACCGCCGCCGCCATCACGGCGAGGCGGGCGACCGGTATCCTTCTGAATCTTGATGAGCTGGCCAGAAATCCGGGTATCCTTCAGGCGGTCCAGCACAGCCGGGTCCATGTTCTTCGGCAGATCCACGAGCGTGTGCCCCACCGCAATGGTGATGCGCCCGAAGTCCTTGGCAGACAGGCCACCTTCGTTGGCGATAGCACCGACGATGGCACCAGGGCGGACATTCTGGCGCTTGCCGACGTCCAACCGGTACGTCTCAAAGTCACCATCCGGCCGCTTGGAGCCGCCGCGGTTCTTGCCGCCACCCTTGAAGTCACGGTCGCGCTTGCGGTCATCGCGATCGCGGCGGTCCTTCTTTGGCTTGGGCAAAGGCTTGTCTTCCAATAGGAAGTTCTTGCCACCCTGGTGCATGACGGCCAAGGCCGCGGCGATGTCATCCATCGCGACGTCATTGTCTTCCGAGTACTTGCGCACCAAGTTGCGGAAGAAATCGGCCTGCTTGTTGTCCATGGACTGGGTAATGGCCTGCGCAAACTTTTCCTTGCGCTTCTCATTGACCTCATCGACGGACGGCAGGTCCATCTCTTCGAGGCGAGCATTGGTCACGCGTTCGATGGAGCGCAGCATGCGGCGCTCGCGCGGGGTGACGAACAGGATTGCCTCGCCGGAGCGGCCGGCACGGCCAGTACGGCCGATGCGGTGCACGTAGGACTCGGTATCGTTCGGGATGTCGAAGTTCACCACGTGGGTGATGCGCTCGACGTCAAGGCCACGCGCGGCGACGTCGGTAGCGACGAGGATGTCTAGGCGGCCATCCTTGAGCTGATCGACGGTGCGCTCGCGCTGCGCCTGGGCGATGTCGCCGTTAATGGCAGCGGCGCTGTAACCGCGATCGCGCAAGGCCTCGGCCACCTCTTCGGTCTCGTGCTTGGTGCGGCAGAAGACGATGATGGCGTCATAGGTAATGACCTCGAGGATGCGGGTGAAGGCATCCATCTTTGCGCGGTGCGGAATCAGCAGGAAGCGCTGCTTAATGTTGTCGTTGGTGCGGCGCTCGGACTTAACGGTTACTTCCGCCGGGTTGTGCAGGTACTGCTTGGACAGGCGGCGGATGGCATTAGGCATGGTGGCGGAGAAAAGCGCCACTTGCTTGCGGTCCGGGGTGCTTTCCAGGATGCGCTCAACGTCTTCCTGGAAGCCCATGTTCAGCATTTCATCGGCCTCATCGAGGACGAGGAACTGCAGCTGGGACAGGTCAAGCGAACCCTTTTCCAGGTGGTCGATGACGCGACCCGGGGTACCCACGATGACCTGGGCGCCGCGGCGCAGACCAGACAACTGGATGCCGTAGGCCTGACCACCGTAGATGGGAAGAACCTCGATTCCCTTCAGGGTTTCCGCGAAGGATTGGAAGGCGTCTGCAACCTGCAGGGCCAGCTCGCGGGTAGGCGCAAGGACGAGCGCCTGCGGGTGGCGCGCCTGCGGGTCAAGCTGGGACAAGACCGGCAGCGCAAAGGCTGCGGTCTTGCCGGTACCGGTCTGTGCAAGGCCCACGACGTCGCGGCCTTCCATCAGAATCGGGATGGTTTCTTCTTGAATGGGGGACGGGGTGGTGAAGCCTACTTTCGCAACGGCTTGCAGAATTTTATCTGGCAGGCCGAGGTGCTCGAACCCCTGGGAGTTGTCGTTGGCCGAATCTTTGGACTCAGCGCCGGTGCCCTCAGAAGTATTCGCAGCCCTGGTGTCCTGGTTGACACCTTGCGAGTTGTCCTGAGATTCCGACTTATTAAAATCTTCCGGCTCGTTTACGCCGCCGGTGGCGTTATCGGTAATGCTCATTGCTCGTCCAACCCTACGCGATACCGGCGGCAAACTCCATTCCTCGCTATACCCCCGCCACGAACGTGCGGTAGCTCAGCGGCATGCCCGGCCGGTAGGCCAAGTGCACCGCGCTAGGAGCATCGAGCACGTGCAGGTCAGCGGCCGCACCCTCCACCAGGGTTCCCTTCGCGGGGCGGCCCTTAGGATCAAGGCCGTTGCCCACATTATGGCGGCGCAGCGCCGTGGCACCGCCTGTGGTGGCGGCGTGGATGGCCTCGTCGACGGATAGGTGCTGCTGCAGGACGGCCGTGGTCACGCAGTAGTTCATCGACGAGGTATAGGACGTTCCTGGGTTGAGGTTGGAGGCGATGGCGAGGGTGGCGCCGGCATCGAGAAGCGCACGGCCAGGCGCCAGAGGCTCGCGCGTGGAAAGATCGCAGGCTGGGAGCATGGTGGCCACTGTCTCAGATGCTGCGAGCTTTTCGATGTCACTATCGCTCAGGTAGTTCACGTGATCCACCGAGGCGGCGCCGAGATCGACCGCGAGGCTAACCCCCGGGCCCTCGCCAAGCTGGTTGCCGTGCACGCGCAGGCCAAGGCCCAACTTTTTACCGGCTTCCAAAACCCGGCGCGACTGCTCTTCATTGAACGCGCCGCGCTCGCAGAATACGTCGATCCACTGGACGTATTCTGCAACGCCGTCCAGCATCGGGCCGACGACCTCATCGAGGTAGTCTTCCGCATCCGCTCCCGGCGGCACGAGGTGGGCGCCCAGGAACGTGACGTCATCGACGTGCTGGGATGCTACGCGGGCGGCTTCCACTTCAGATTCCGTGTTGAGGCCATAGCCGGTCTTGGTCTCGAAGGTGGTGGTGCCACCGCGGCGGCCGGCGGCCACGCGCTCGGCGACGAGCTTATCCAAGCGGTCCGCCCCCGCCTCCCGGGTGGCGTCCATGGTCACCGCGATGCCACCTGCCTCGTAGGAACCGCCGGACATGCGGGCCTCGAACTCGGCGGAGCGGTCACCGTCGAAGACCATGTGGGTGTGCGAATCCACCCAACCAGGAAGGACGGCGCGCCCGCCCAAGTCCACCTGGTCATCGGCGGCGGGCGCCTGAGATGCAGGGCCAATCCAGGCGATGGTGCCGTGGTCGGCGATAAGGGCGGCATCGTTAAGCGTGCCGTGCTCGCTAACCGTGCGGAGTTCAGAAATTCCGGTAAAAAGTGTGCTCATTTAATCCCTTGCCTTAAATTCCATGGGTACGCGTACGCCGCGTTCTTTGGCGACTTCCTCTGCGCGAGAGTACCCGGCATCGACGTGGCGGATAACGCCCATGCCCGGGTCATTGGTCAGCACGGCGCGCAGCTTGGCGGCGGCGAGATCGGTGCCATCGGCAACCGTGACCTGGCCGGCGTGGATGGAGCGGCCCATGCCCACTCCGCCGCCGTGGTGGAGGGAGACCCAGGTAGCGCCGGAAGATACGGCGGTCATGGCATTAAGCAGCGGCCAGTCAGCGACGGCGTCGGTGCCATCGAGCATGGCTTCGGTCTCGCGGTACGGGGATGCAACCGAGCCGGAATCGAGGTGATCGCGGCCGATGACGATGGGGGCCTTAATCTTGCCCTCGCGCACCAGGTCATTGAAGAGCAGGCCGGCCTTGTGGCGCTCGTTGTAGCCGAGCCAGCAGATGCGGGCGGGCAGGCCCTCGAACTCGACGTATTCCTCGGCGGCATCCAGCCAGTTGTGTAGGTGCTCGTTTTCAGGGAAGAGCTCCTTTAGGGCTTGGTCGGTGACCTTGATGTCTTCTGGGTCGCCAGACAGCACTGCCCAGCGGAATGGGCCCATTCCCTCGCAGAAGAGCGGGCGGATATAGGCGGGAACAAAACCTGGGAACTCGAATGCGCGCTGGTAGCCGGCGTGGCGGGCCTCATCGCGGATGGAGTTGCCGTAGTCAAAGACCTCGGCACCCTCGTCCTGGAATTCCACCATCGCCTGGACCTGTGCGGCCATGGATTCGCGAGCCTTTTTGGTAAAGGTCGTGGGATCGGCCTTGGCCTCGGACTGCCAGTCATCCACGGTGATTTCGGTGGGCAGGTAGGACAGTGGGTCGTGCGCGGAGGTCTGGTCGGTGACGATGTCTACCTTGAACTCCCCGGCGCGCTGGCGGCGCAGCACCTCTGGGAAGACCTCGGCGGCGTTGCCCACGAGGCCGACGGAGAGGGCCTTCTTGTTTTCCTTGGCATCGAGGACCAAGCGCAGGGCCTCGTCCAAGTCGGTGACCACTTCATCGAGGTAGCGCTTGTGCTGGCGGCGCCGCAGGCGGTGCTCATCCACGTCCACGATGAGCACCGCTCCCCCGTTGAGAGTCACGGCGAGCGGTTGAGCACCTCCCATGCCGCCACACCCACCGGTCAGGGTCAGGGTGCCGGCCAGGCTGCCCTCGAAGCGCTTCTTGGCCACGGCCGCGAAGGTCTCGTAGGTGCCCTGCAGGATGCCCTGGGTGGCGATGTAGATCCAGGAGCCGGCCGTCATCTGGCCGTACATCATCAGGCCCTCGTCTTCGAGCTTGCGGAAGTGTTCCCAGTTAGCCCAGTCACCCACGAGGTTGGAGTTGGCGATGAGCACGCGCGGTGCCCATTCATTGGTCTTCCAGATGCCCACCGGCTTGCCAGATTGGACGAGGAGGGTTTCATCGCTTTCTAGGTCTTTCAGCGATTCCACAATGGCATCGAAGGCCTCCCAGCTACGTGCTGCGCGGCCGGTGCCGCCGTAGACCACGAGGTCCTCGGGGCGCTCTGCCACCTCTGGGTCGAGGTTATTCATCAACATGCGCAATGGCGCTTCAGTTTGCCAGGATTTTGCGTTGAGTTCGGTGCCGCGCGGTGCGCGGACTTCGCGTGGTTCAGACATGGCTTCCTTTCGCTTGTGCTTATCGACGCCGTGCCCTACCCCAAGGCCGGTTTCCCGGGGCTGTCTCCCGGGGGCTTGGCGAGCGTCACAGATATCAATTTAGTGTGATGCACAACGTATTTAGAGCTTGCTCAGTCACCAACTGTCTGGCATTTCAGACTCTGCGGCTACGATGGCATTCATGCGCCACGTATTGCCCGCCCTCGCCGCCGCCTGCCTGCTGGCAGGATGCTCCTCGCAGCCGCAGGAAGCCCCGGAAGAACCAGAAAACTATGTGGCCCTCGGGGATTCCTACGCAGCTATGGGGTCGACGACACTCCCGCTCGATCCGCCCGATTCCTGCGCCCGCGCCCAAGATTCCTATCCGGAGCTCGCCGCGGAGAAGATCACCACGAGTTCTTTCCGCAACGTCACCTGCCAGGGCGCGAGCACGCTGGATGTTTTATCCTCCGCGGGCGAGCATCCAGCTCAGGTGGATGCATTGGCTGCGGATACGTCCCTCGTCTCCCTGAGCATCGGCGGCAACGATGCCAGCTTTGTGCGCCTGACCCAATGCGCCACGGACGATTTATGCCAGGCCGAATCGGGCCCACAGATCGAATTGGAGCTACAGGATCTGCCCCAACGGCTGGACAAGGTCTACAGGGAAATCGCCCACCGCTCGCCTGAGGCACAAGTCATTGCCACCGGCTATATTCCCCTCATCAACCCCGGCGAGGCATGCCCCTTTATAGAAAAAATCCCGGCCACAGACCGGGAGTGGTTGGCAGATACCATCCAGCGCATCAACAAAGCGGTACGCGAGGCCGCCGAACGCAACGGCGGCACCTACGTGCTGCCTGACGATGCCCCGCAACACTCCGCTTGCTCGGATGAGCCGTGGGTGGACTTTACGGGGCAGGATACCGATTCCTTCCCCATGCACCCCACCCACGCGGGCCAGGTGGCGATGGCCGAGGCGGTTAGCGCAGCTCGCTCGTAGCGGCCTCGACGGCATCGATCAGCGCGCCAGACTTGACTAGGCGCACGGTCTCCTCGATTTCTGGCGAGAGGTAGCGGTCGGTGCCGGGGCCAGGAACGGTCTCGCGCAGGGCGGAGATGACCGCGCCGGTGCCGCCAGCGGGCGTGCCCTCGCGCATGTCGATGGCGCGCGCCGCGGTGAGGATCTCCACTGCCAGCACGCACTGCAGGCCATCGACGGCCTTGCGCAGCTTGCGGGCGGCGGACCAACCCATGGACACGTGGTCTTCCTGCATGGCAGAGGAAGGAATGGAATCGGCCGAGGCCGGGGTGGCCAGGCGCTTTAATTCGCTGACGATGCCAGCCTGGGCGTATTGGGCGATCATGTGGCCGGAGTCGACACCGGGGTCATCGGCAAGAAAGGCGTTCAAGCCGCGGTTGCGGGCCGGATCAAGGAAGCGGTCGGTGCGGCGCTCAGAAATGGACGCCAAGTCCGCGGTGACGATGGAGAGGAAATCAAGCGCATAGGCCACCGGGGCGCCGTGGAAGTTGCCGTTGGAGACCACGCGGCCGTCCTTGGCCACGACCGGATTATCAACGGCGGCGGCGAGCTCGCGCTCTGCTACCTGCGCGGTGTGCGCCAAGGTATCGCGGAAACCGCCGGCCACCTGCGGCGCGCAACGCACCGAGTAGGCATCCTGGACCTGGTTCTTCTTGAACTCCTCCAGCGCTGCGGCGAGGATTTCGGAGCCGTCTGCCACCTGGCGGATATTGGCGGCAGAATCGGCTTGGCCTGGGTGCGGGCGCAGCTGCTGCAGGTCATCGGCAAAGACCACGAGGGTGCCCAGCAGTCCTTCTACCGTCATGGCGGTGGCGATATCGGCGGTCTTGGCGGCCGCGCGCAGGTCAGTAATGGCCAGGCAGAGCTGGCCCAGCATGCCATCGGTGCCATTGATAAGGGCAAGGCCCTCCTTCTCCCGCAGCTCCAGCGGCTCGATGCCTGCGGCGGCAAGGGCCTCGCCGGCGTCCTTGAGCTCGCCGTCTACGCGGACCTCGCCCTCGCCCAAGAGCGCTAGGGCGCAGTGGGCCAGCGGGGCCAAGTCGCCGGAGCAGCCCAACGAACCGTATTCGCGCACCACCGGCACGATGCCGGCGTTAAGGGCCTTGGCGTAGGTTTCTACTACCACGGGGCGCACGCCAGTACGGCCGGTGCACAAGGTGGATAGGCGCAGCAGCATGAGCGCGCGAATGACTTCTTCTTCCACCTCAGGGCCGGTGCCGGCCGCGTGGGAGCGCACCAGGGATAGCTGCAGCTGCGCGCGCATTTTTTCTGGAATGTGGCGGCGGGCAAGCGCGCCGAAACCGGTGGAGATGCCATAGACCGGCGTGGGGTCTTGGGCCAGTTCTTCGACCCGGTCACGCGTGGAGGCGACCTCGTCCAGGGCCTCGGCGGAGATTTCTACCGTGGCGCCGTAACGGGCAACGGCAACGACTTCCTCAATGGTCAGCGCTCCGACGCCGACGGTAACGGTAGATGGGTATGCATTAGGCATGATGACTCCTATTGTCTTTAGGGCAGCAAAATATAGCTCACGTCACAGCCTAACGCGCTAGCCCGCATGCTACCTCACTTTTCGCGCTGGCGATACATTTTCCCCGCGACTTTCTCCGCGGCCTGGCCCAGCGCCGCGATGAGTGCGTCCACCCCATCGCCCGGCGTGGACACGGGGTAGGTCACCGCAATGGCTGCTGCGGGCCGCTCCAGGTGGTCCAGGATGGGCACCGCTACCGAGGCCTGTCCCCGCGAGATTTCTTCTATCTCTTGGTCCCATCCGCGCGCAAGGGCCCGGTCCAGCTGCTTTTTAAGGAGACCAAAATTTTCCCCGCCTGCGGTATCGAAGGCGGCCTTGACCTCCCATTCCGGCAGGTGTGCCAGCATCACCCTGCCCGAGGCCGTCTTATGCGCCTGCAGGCGCACCCCGACCTCCGTAACCAACGAGGCAGCGCCCGGCGCGCGGACTTCCTGTAGGTATAAAATCTCCGAGCCCGCCATGCGCGAAAGATGACCGGATCCGCCTACCAGCCGCGCGCATTCTTCTAGGTCGCGCGTAGCCATGCGCACCAGCGGCTGCTGGGTTACATACGCAGAGGCCATCGAGTACGCGGCCAGCCCCAAGCCGTAGGTCTTGTGCTCGGGCAGGTGGGCGACGAACCCGGCATCGACCATCTCCGCGAGCAGGTGGTACGTGGTCGAGCGCGGTAGGCCGAGCTCACCTTGGATGCGGGCGGCGGAAATCGGGACATCGATAGTAGATAGCAGCTTGAGGATGTCCAGGGCATGGCGCGCGGCGGGGACTCGGTTAGCACTCACAGCGCCCAATTATATTCCGCCAGTGACAGACAAATTCACCGCATGCTTCTAGTATCGGCACTATGAATACCGAATCAGCCCCACTTTTTACTCCCGCCCCCGAATGGTCCGGCCGCTCCGATGGCCCCGGCGCCGAGCACGCGCGCTGGCATAGTGTTATCAACCAGGCCGAATCCGCGCCCGTCACCCTGCTGGGCTTTGCCTCCGATGAGGGCGTGCTGCGCAATGGCGGCCGCCAGGGTGCCGCCGCCGGCCCCGCCGCCCTGCGCACAGCCCTTGGCTCCCTGGCGGTCCACCACGGCCACGCGCTTGCCGATGCCGGAACCATCACCACCCAAGCCGACGATCTCGACGGCGCCCACGAGGCGCTATCTGACAAGGTCGAAGAACTCGTCCGCGTCGATACCCTGCCGATTATCTTGGGCGGCGGGCACGAAACCGCCTTCGGCTCCCACCGCGGCCTGTTCCGCGCGCGCGGTGCCACCCCGATCATCAACTTGGACGCCCACTTCGATCTCCGCCACGCGGACCACGCCACCTCCGGCACGCCCTTTACCCAGATTTCCCAGCTCACCGATGACTTTGACTACACCGTCTTCGGTATTTCCCGCCCCAATAACACCGCGGTGCTCTTCAACGATGCCGATAAGCTCGGCGTCAATTACACCCTGGATGAGGAGCTGCTCAACCTCGCCCCGGCCGAATGCGGCACGCTCGCCACCCAGGCCACCGCCAGTGCGGACAAGGTCCACCTATCCATCGACCTGGATGTGCTTCCCGCCTCCACCGCGCCGGGTGTATCCGCCCCGGCTAGCCTCGGCGTTGCCTACGAGCGCATCCGCGCCCTGGCGGTCGCCATCGCGGCCACGGGCAAGCTCGCGCTTGTCGATGTCGTCGAGCTCAACCCCACCTACGACATAGACAACCGCACCGCCAAGGCGGCGGCGCGGCTTATCGATGACATCGTTAACGCTCACCTCACTGCGGTAAGCGGGCAGTAATACTCAGAACAGGAGGTGCGCAATCGGGGTCGCAATCACGATGGTGAGAGCAACGCGCTCAAACCAGATGATGACCAGGTGGGATAGCTTTACCGGAATCTTGGTGGCCAAAATGCACGGCACCAGGGCCGAGAAGAAGATGATGGCAGAGACCGCCACGACCCCGATGACGAATTTCAGCACCATGGAGTCACTGCCTGCCACCGCGGTGGCGGGCAGGAACATCTCCGCAATGCCCATCGCCGCGGCCTTGCCACCGAGTGCTGGCTCCGGCAGCTGCACTATCCAAGCAAACGGATAAAACAGGTACCCAATCCATTCAAAAATCGGGGTAAACCGCGCAAGCAGCAAGCCAATAAGGCCTACCGACATAATGGACGGAACGATCGCCGCGGCCATACGCACGCCATCGCGCAGATTATCCCAAATGGCCTGCGGCAGCGACGGCGCACGCTGCAGAGCCAGCATCGCCTCGCGCCACGCATTCTTAAAGCGCGATCCTTCCACCGGCTTTTCCGGGTCTGGCTCTGCATCCTCGCAGTATTCATCCGGAATCGTCCGCAGCGGCGGGAGGCGCACGGTAATGGCCGTAACCAGGCACGTCACCAGCAGCGTGACGGCGAAGTACGTGCCCCAGATATTCATCAAATCCAGCTGCTTAGCCACGATAACCATAAACGCCGCCGATACCGTGGAGAATCCCGTGGCAATAACGGCAGCCTCTCTGCCGGTATAACCGCCCTTTTGATAGACGCGGTCCGTGACCAAAATGCCCAGCGAATACGAACCGACAAAGGATGCCACCGCATCGATGGCGGAGCGCCCCGGCGTCTTCCACAGCGGGCGCATGATGGGCTGCATCAGCACCCCAACAAATTCCAAAAGCCCAAAGCCGATAAGAAATGCCAGGAAGGTACCGCCGATGGGCACGATAAGCCCCACCGGCGTGGCAATAGAGTTCCACAAGAAGGGAACCAAATCCTCATCACCTAAAACCCACGGCAGCGCGTCAATAACCATGAGGAAGGAAATGATGGCACCGGCGATATTGAGGACCGCAAAGACCGCCTGCAGCGCGCTTTCCTTAAACGCCCCCGTACTAAAGCTACGCACCGTTCCATACACGGCGAGCGCAAAAATAAGCCACGGCACCACCGCCGGAATGCTATCGCGCACGATGGTGACCATGTGGTCCAAAGGAATGGAGTTCTTTTCCTTATACGTCACAGGAAAGAAGAACACGAACGCGCCAATGGCGCTATAAACAAAGAGTTTCCACCGTCCCCCAGGCCGCGGGACTTCCCCGTCATGGCTCTGGATGGAGGAATTAACTGAATCAGTAGAAGTCACGATAGACCGCCCCTCAAGCTTGCATGATGATCAAGCCCGCGAGACAGCCTGACGCGAACATTGCGATTATGTTATCTAAATAACACGTTATTGTCTAGCGTTTCCTAGCTCAAGGCACAATGGAACTATGTCTAACCCCATCCGCGTCGTCGGTGCCGTCTTTCACGATGGCAACCGATTCCTCGCCTGCCGCAAGAAGCCCGGAAAACCCCTAGAAGGACATTGGGAATTTCCAGGCGGAAAAATCGAACCGGGCGAGACACCCGAACAGGCTTTAGCTCGCGAAATTCGCGAGGAACTCAACCTCATCGCGCACGTAGGCACCAAGCTCACGACAACCACCTACGAGTACGACTTTGCCACCATCGAACTAACCACCTTTTATTGCACACTTATCAGCGGCGAGCTTCGCCTGAGCGATCACGACGCAACCAAATGGGTTACCCCCGCAGGAGCAATGGAGCTGACCTGGGCGCCAGCGGATATTCCAGCCGTGGAAAAGCTTTGCCCTTAGAATCTTGTAGCTATGAGTCATTCCTTGGATTCCTCGCTCCCCTTCGGCGTTTATGAAACCCCGGTGACCTCGCGCATTCGTGAGCGAATGGAGGAAACGCAAAGTCGACACCCATCGGCGGGATTCGGGGTAGGAAACGGCACAGATGATAGCGCTCGCGGGCGCTATACCTCGGCCATGTCTCAACACATCGGCGATTTACTAGAGCAACGCCTCATGGGGCTTAAATCCTCAGCAGACCGAGTAGCCCTTATCAATACAATCGCTGGGTTACTTGGCGAGGACGAAGATATTGATACCGAGCAACTCCTCTACGCCGTCTACAACACTTCTTTAGCCGAACCTCCGCTGCTTCCGGATGTATCGCTGACTAAGAGCGCGCTTTTTACTAATGCCCAGGGCGACGCCAGCCTAACCAGCGAGGTTGAGCGGGAGATAAAGACAGCCGATTCCGTCGACTTGCTGTGTGCCTTCATCAAAAGCTCCGGAATCAGTGTCCTTGACCAGCAGTTGCAGTTCCTGCGCGACAACCAGATTCCATTCCGCCTATTAACCTCTACTTACTGTGGGGCTTCCGATGCGGCGGCCCTTAAACGCCTGGTAGAAAAATATCGCGCCGATGTGAAGATTTGTTATGAGCATAAATCCACACGCCTGCATGCCAAAGCATGGCTCTTCCGACGAAATTCTGGTTTCGACACTGCCTTTATTGGAAGCTCGAATCTTTCGCGGTCTGCTCTTATCGATGGCTGGGAGTGGAATGTGCGCGGCTCTGCTACGGCGACGCCTGAGGTCATTGAAAAGTTTATGAAAACCTTTGACAGCTACTGGCACGATAGCCACTTCAAAACTTTTGATCCGGCGCGGGACATGGATCGCCTGCAGGAATCCCTGCGCATCGCCAAAGGCGCGGAGTCCCCACAAGCGTTGCGCCAATTAGAGCTTTCTGGCCTGGAAGTTACTCCCTACCCTTATCAAGAAGAAATGCTCGAGGCACTGCGGTCCGAACGTGAGGTAAAGGATCGCCACAAAAATCTACTCGTTGCAGCCACAGGCACTGGCAAGACCGTCGTCGCCGCCCTGGATTACCTTAATCTTTGCCGGCAGTGGAAGCGTCGTCCTCGCTTACTCTTCGTCGCACACCGCAAGGAAATTCTTCACCAGGCGCGCCGTACGTACCGCGAGGTACTTAAGGATGCCGACTTTGGCGAGTTGCTTGTCGATGGCACCGAGCCACGGCGCTGGGACTTCGTCTTTGCGAGCGTTCAGTCGCTTAATTCCACCCGATTGGAAAAGCTCGCGCCCGATCAATTCGATGTTGTGGTCATCGATGAATTTCACCATGCCGAAGCACCAACCTATAACGCACTTCTAAGTCATTTTGAACCAGACGAATTACTTGGACTGACCGCAACACCAGAGCGCGGTGATGGCAAAAATGTCCAACAATATTTCGACTACCGCATTGCCCATGAACTACGCCTCTGGGATGCCTTGCGCCTCCAGCTGTTGGTTCCAATGCACTATTACGGAATCGCAGACGGCACGGATCTTTCCTCACTCACGTGGAACAGAGGAAAGAAAGATTACAACACCATCGAGCTATCAGAGTTCTATATCAAGTCTGGTGAAAAGCGGACGCGATTCATTCTGAATGAACTGGATAAACGGATTTTCGATCTTTCTGAGATGAAGGCGATCGGCTTTTGTGTTTCCATCGCCCACGCAGAGCACATGGCGCAGCAATTTCAGCAATTTGGCATTCCGGCTCAAGCGGTGACGAGTAAACTGACTTCCTCTGAACGCGCGGAAGCCATTAAACAGCTAGAAACCGGCGCCATCAAGGCTCTCTTCTCCGTTGATATTTTCAATGAGGGCGTCGACATCCCTGCGGTTAATACGCTGCTCCTACTCCGGCCGACCCAGAGCCCGGTTATCTTCCTGCAACAGCTTGGCCGCGGTCTTCGCCTTGCTCCCGGAAAGGATTCTTGTACCGTATTCGATTTCATTGGCCAACAGCATGTTGAATACGATTTTGAACGTAAACTCAATGCGTTAACGAGAAAACGCGGGAAACGTCTACGAACCGAGATAGAGCAGGGCTTTCCCACCACGCCGCCGGGAACGCATATCCAATTCGATGAGTCGACGACGGAACAGGTTCTCAGCAACGTAAAGAAGACGGCACGGAGCAACTTGCGGAAAGTGCGTGCGCTGGTAGCAGAAATAAGAACCACCGATCTCAAGGATTTCCTCGACGAGGCAAACCTCGATTTGGAGGATATTTACCGCCCCAACAAATACTCCTGGACCCGCCTACTACGCGAGGAAGGCCTCCTCGAGCCACGTGACGATGAGATGGAAAGCTTCTTACTCAACCGGATTAAAGTTTTCCTTCATGTCAATGATACGACGCGCATTGAGGCCTATCTTCGAATCCTAAAATCCGCTACCTCGCAATTCGGCGATATGACGCCCACTGATCAGGCCTTTGCACGGATGCTGGTCTTGGGGTTTTGGGCTAATTCCAATGCACCCAGCCCGTCATCTTTTGACGAGGCGCTGGGAATATTGCGGGAGCACCCACGAGTTATTTGGGAACTCGAGCAGGTCATGCTGCTACAAAATGATGCTTCGCGTATTATCCCACAGCCGAGCGACGACACCGTTTTGGAAACCCACGCCGATTACTCCTTGGCAGAATTAGTGGGTGCCCTGCAAGCCGGAGAATTAGAAAAACTAGTCAGCCTTCCGCGCGAGGGAGTGAAATACTTCCCTGATATGAACATGGACTTGTTCTTGGTGACCTTCCAAAAAGACGATCAGGTGAGCGCTACCACGAATTACCGTGATTACCCGATTTCACCGGATCTTCTCCACTGGGAGTCGCAATCTACTACAACTTTAAAATCGAAGGCCGCACGCCGTTATATTCAGCACGAGGAGCTCGGCGGGAGGATTTTTATCGCATCTCGCTTCACTAAGAAGAACTCAGTGGGCACCGCGAGCGCCTATACATTTTTAGGCGCTGTGGATTATGTTTCCCACCACGGAGAAAAGCCCATTCAGTTTCAATGGAAGCTCCAAAGAACCATGCCAAAGGCTCTGTATGCTGCCGGTCGGACCGTCGCTTAGCACGCATGGTTGAATAATTAGGCTGCACTTTACCCACCAAGAGTGATACATTTCCCTTAAGTGATTCACACCACAGCCACTTAAGGAAGTGTCATGAGCCAATCAGATAACCACACCGGCGCAACTTCCGCCGCAGGCCAACAGACACACGACTCTGAGCCACAAGCAAAGGTGAAATGGACCCTCGTTGGTCCGGGTTTGGTCGCCGCGGCCACCGGCGTCGGTGCAGCTGACTTGGTAGCAACCATGATTGCCGGCCAGCGCTACGGCTACGCACTGTTGTGGGCCGTCATTGTCGGTACGATTATGAAAATCGTGCTGGTGGAAGGCGTCGGCCGCTACAGCTTGGCCACTGGAAACACCATGTTCCACGGTTGGCGGGAGCTAGGACGCTGGACCTCGTGGTATTTCGCGCCCTACATCGTCATCTGGGGGTTGGTTTATGGCGCCGCCGCCATGTCCGGCACCGGCTTGGCGTTAAGCGCACTCTTCCCCGGTACTAGCTTGACTATGTGGGCCATCCTGACCGGCGTGTTGTGCTTTGTCCTTACGTGGCTGGGGCAATACCAGCTCTTTGAAAAACTGGCCGCCATCTTGGTTGGCATCATGTTTGTCACTGTGGTGGGCATCGCCGCAATTACCGCGCCCAATTTGCCAGAGATTCTGCGCGGCCTTGTCCCCACCATCCCGGATGGTTCTTTCGTCTACGTGCTCTCCATCGCCGGTGGTGTCGGCGGCACGATTACCCTTGCTGCCTATGGCTACTGGCTGCGAGAAAAGAAATGGTTCACGCCCAAGTGGATGAAGGTCATGCGCATGGATAACTCGGTGGCCTATGCCGTCACCGGTATCTTCGTCCTGGCTACGCTTGTCCTTGGTGCCGAGCTTTTGTACAGCGCTAATGTCGCTGTCTCCGATAATGACCAGGGCTTGGTGGACATGGCGGACGTGCTGGAGGCCCGCTACGGAACCTTTATTTCTAAGTGGTTCATCGTCGGATTCTTCTCTGCCGCATTCTCTTCCTGCTTAGGCGTGTGGAACGGTGTGTCCCTCATGTTCGCGGACTACGTTGGCCACTTGAAGAACCTCCCACAAGGCCACCCCAGCACCAGCACGGGCGGTAAGTACTACCGCGCTTACCTCATCTGGTTGACCTTCCCACCGATGCTTCTCCTACTGCTGGGCAAGCCCACCGGATTAATCATTGGCTACGGTGTCTTGGGCGCATTCTTCATGCCGTTCCTGGGCCTTACGCTCCTGGTACTGCTTAATACCAAGCACACCCCGAAAGAATGGCGCAATGGTTGGTTCATCAACACCTTGATGGGCATCATTTCGGCAGCCTTTGTCTACCTGTGCGTGTCCCAAGTCGCAGGGCTCTTCTAGTCCTGTTGCTCGTAATCTTCGAGGTACGCGCCGATCACCCTTAAGCTCTCCACCTCTCGGGGCAAAATGTGCCGGCGCGTACCATCCTCTAGGCGGCGGAGTACCCAAGTATTTTCTTCGATCCACCAGGCACGGCCCACAAATATGTCTGAATTATGCAGCCGTACCCAAATAATCAAGGCGTTATTGACTGCATCAAGAAAGCGCGCGTTTAAGTCATCCACACGCGCATAACTTAGCCGGCACAGAGCGGTTGCCGTCAACTATTTTTTCGGCATCCGCTCTACTTCCACCGTGGACTCCTCGCGGGGCTCGCGCCCGAAGAGCCAGGCAATGATGCCGAAAATGGCAATGGCACCGCAGACGGTGAAGGCTGCGGGGAAGCCATAGACATCGGCAAGCAGCCCAATGAGCATGGGGCCCACGATCTGGCCGAAGTCTCCTGCCATCTGGAAGGCCGACAATACCTTGCCGCCGGAGCGCTCGTTGCCCACGATGTCTGCCACCGCGGCGGTCTGGGAAGGATTGATTAGACCCGATGCTGCACCCGCAAGGGCGGATACGAGCAAGAGGAACCACACGCTGGTGGCTAGGCCCATGAGCACCATGAAGATGGCGGAGCCCACCAAGCCAATGAGGATAAGTGGTTTGCGGCCATGGAGATCGGACCACCGGCCGGAGAATTGAAGAATGATCGCATTGCCTGCGGCGAAGGCTGCGAGGGCCAAGCCCGAGGCTGCGGCGCCATTGTGGAAAATGGCGGCGGCGAAAAGCGGCAGGACGGACACACGCACGCCCATATTGATCCACCCGTGGGCGAAGTTGGAGGTCAGCACCGCGCGGAAGGCAGTATCGCTCCAAGCTTCCTGCAGGCGCATGGGCGGCAGTTCCGAGGTGGTGGTTTGGGAGTGGTTGACCCGCGGCATCTGCCACCAGACAACGAAAGCAGCGAGCATCACGCCGATGCCGTAGATGAAAAATGGCCAGCGGAAGCCCAGGAAGGACAGGCTGGCGCCGAGGACAGGGCCGGCGACATTGCCCAGCAGGAATGCCGTGGCATAGGTGGCAGAACATTTACCGCGAATCGAGGGTGGAGACAGGCGCACGATAAGGCCCATCGCGGAGACGGTAAACATGGTCGAGCCAAGCCCCGCCAATGCGCGCAGCACCACGATGTGCCAATACTCCTGGGCAATGGCGACCAAGCCCGTGGTCACGGCCACGGTCATCAGCCCCACCAGGTAGACGCGGCGCGAGCCGACGCGGTCCACCAACGAACCAGACACGGGCGCGAAGATCAGCCGGGAGGCGGCGAAGATGGATACCACCAGGCCGGCGGCGGCCATCGAAACATCGAAGCTGACCACGAACTGCGGCAAAAGCGGTGCGATAAGGCCATAACCTAAGGCGATAATGAACGCCGCCGTTACCATCACCCAGATTTCCCGCGGCACCTTGGGCTTTTCGTAGGGCGCCGGTTCGGCATTAGCACTCTTCATAGCACGTGCAACCTTATGCCTTTGAAGGTCTGAAAGCTATTTAAGCTACTTTTTCGAACATGTGTTTGTATTATTCGAACTCGTGTCGGCCATGCGGTTTAGAGTGAGTGCCATGCACAACGTAGATAAGAACTTTTCGCACACAGTACCCAGTCAACCCAGCGCCACGGCGACGGAAATCGCCGCCGACTTGGCCTACCACCACTATGAGACCGTCAGCTCAATTTCCGCCATCATGCACCACCCGCGGTCCTTGGCTCGTCCCACCCCGACGTGGCGCCCGCCCATAAAACAACTGCCACCCACACCAGGCGGCGCGGACTACAGCATGAGCATTACCCGCCACCGCGTGGGAGCACGAGTAAAGGCGCGGATCCGCGGGTTCGGCGAAAGCCGCATCCCCGCCTACCTCATCACCATTCGCATCACCGACAACTTTGGGCAGGTCGTCGATCCCGCCACGGCGGAAGGATGGGTGCGCACGCTTGTCCCCGCAGAATTAGCTGGCGCCGTCCACGAGATCTCTCGCGAGCCGAATGCCACCTACGTGTGGCTGGTGGATAGCGCCTTTAAGCCCGTACGCTCGCCGGAATCCCTGTTCGCGGGATTCCAGCAAGCGGCTTAGGGGCTTAGTTGTTGTCGCCCTCGTCGTCAGCGTCAGCGTCGTCGTCTTCGGTGAAGGTGTCGAAGAACTCAAGGTCCTCGTCATCGTCATCATCGGCGTCTTCGCAGAAGATGTCGTAGACGTCTGGTTCCTCGAAGTCATCCTCATCAAAGTTGACGAGCTGGGCCTCCCAGTCCAGAGCCTGTTCCGAGACCAATCCGAGCACGTCAAAGAGGCGGTCGAAATCGGTGTAGGTGCCTAGTTCCAGGGCCTCAGCGGGGACTTCCACGATGGGGATGTCATCAGAATCGGTGTTGTCAAAGAGGGCAAGGCGCTCGTTTTCATCGAGGTCTTCGCCATCCTCATCCACCTGCCACAGCTCCGTGACGGCCTCATCTTCGAGCTCTTCCATATCTTCTTCATCGAAGTCGAATGCGAGGAAGCGCACGATAGCAGAGGGCACCCCGTCGATGGTTTCCACTAATACACGTAGCTCAGAATCGTTGCCTACTTCCGCAACCACGAGGTGCGGGTTGAGTTCATCCTGGTCAAACTCCAATTCCGCGATGCGCTCATCGGTGCCTTCCAGGAGGTCTCGGAGGACGGTAACGACCTGGTCGGTGGCGATGTGGCGGGAGACGGCTTCTACGGCGTCTTCGACGGAAAAGGCAACGGAGACCAGGACGGCCTCGAATTCTTCATCGTCTTCATCCACATCCGCGGCAGCGATGTACACGTTGGCCGCCGGCAAGAGAGGATCGATTTCAACAAACTGGATTTCCAAATCAGAGGTGATTGGAACGAACATGACGTCTTCATTGACGCGGGACTCGATGCCCTCGGCGTCCAATGCGGAAGCGATATCTTCGAAAAAGCTCATGGTGGTGAAAATCCATCCTTCGGAAGCAGAGGTCTCCGCGGTGGGCAAGACGCCGCCCGCGGTCACTCTGGATTCTACCGCTAATCCCGCCTGTGTGGTTGGAAACCAAGGGAGCGCACGAGCTCTGGGCGCCCACTTCCCCACTCCACCATGTGGTAATCCTCCCACGCTTTGCGGCGACCGTCATTGGGGGCATGCACGATATAGGCCTGTTCGTCAAAAATCATGGTCGCGCGCTCACCGCCCTCATAGCGCGGCCACTGCGCCTTCGGGCTGCCGCCATGGATGAACGCGGCCCAGTGATCCTGCATGGTGGAAGTCAATTCCTCCATCTCAGCGCGCGAGCCCCAGTCGGTTAACAGGGAGGCGCGCGAGGATTGGGGATCGCCAAAGACATTGCCCAACTCCATCGAGTGCATGGCACCTAAACCCAGCCACTTCAAGACGGCAGAGGCGAAGTCGAAGCGGTACATCCAGGTATCGGCCACTTCAGAGTGGGCGCTGGCGATGCGGGTGGAGGGTGCCCAGAAGAGGGCATCGGCAAGCAAGTGCGCAAAATCCTCCCTGCGGACCGCGCCGCGATAGGCGGCCACGACCTCAGGGGCGTGGTGGGGATCATAGGAGGCCAAAAGCCGGAGGGCTGCGCGCTCCCGGGCGCTTTGGCGCTGAAAGAGGAACTTGCCAAAGCTGGCTTCATCCGAATTCGTGCCAATCAGCAACGGAATTTTGTGTTGATGGCCCTGCTCAAAGGCGGTGATAGGGTGCTCGGGCAAAAGTTCGCCGTCCACCGTGGGCGCGTAGCAGGAGTTTAAGTGCAGTAGCTCGCCGGCGCGCCACATCATGGATTGGCCGGAGCGCACCACATCCGCACAGTCTTCTTGGCGCAGATCATCCACGCTCACCCGACGCGGCAGGCCCACTCGGCGGGCAAGTTCGCGGGCCCACAAGGTGGATTGGGCACGGGAATGCACCAGCGCAATCGGTGGGGATTGGGCAATGGCGCGGTGGAAGAGCCCCTCGGCCGGCGGGCTGGTCATCAGCGCCAGCACCGCGGCACCACCCGCGGATTCGCCCATGAGAGTAACGGAGTCTGGGTCACCGCCAAAGGCAGCGATATTATCTCGCACCCAATTAAGGGCCAGAATCTGATCCGCCACGCCGGGGTTAGCGCTGCACTCGCCGCCAAGGCTGCGCAGATCGAGATATCCCAAGGCGTTGAGGCGGAAGTTGATGGATACGTAGACCACGTTCATGCGGGTGGCGAGCTCAAACCCGCGCAGCATGAGCATGTGGGACGAGCCCATGATGAAGCTGCCGCCGTGCAGATACACCACGACGGGCAGCTTTTCCTCTGTGCGGGGGCGCACGATGTCGAGGTACAGGCAATCCTCGGAGCCGACGATGCGGTCGGTCCAGGAGTATGTGGGCTGTGGGGCGATCGGCCCGAATTGGCTGCAATCGCGCACGCCGTTCCAGCGAGGTGCCGGGCGCGGGGCGCGGAAGCGGTTCTCGCCGGCCGTGGAGGCGCCGAAGGGAATGCCGCGCCACGTGCGCACTGGCCCGGCGCTAATGGGGCGATCTACTCGCAGGTCTTCTTCGATGACCCCGCGCAGCCAGCCGGAGGTCGTGCGCACCGTGAGCTCATCCGCGTAGGCATTCTGTGCCCGCTCGTGGGCCTGACGGGCGCGCTCGTGTGCGCGCATGGCCCGCAAGCGCGCGGCAGCGGTGGACTCTTCGGAATAAGAGTCCCCACTGTCGCGTTGACCATCCTGCGGGTAAGGCATACTCCCTACCTTAGGTAGATTGCACGCCGGTGGCGATCCGAATCGCACATGCGCGCCCCCTTCTTTCAAGGCCAGGGCTATGCTAGGTAAAAAAATCAATTAATACTACTGCCCCAACAAATTAAGGATTGGTGTGGGAGAAGGCATGTCCATATTTAAAAAGTCCGCCCCAGATGACGCAGCTACTGACACATATGACATCGATCCAGAGCACAGCGGCCGATTTACCAAGGCTCTGCTGAACTCTTTGGACCGCGCCGTATCCGTGCAATCTGGTGTTATTTCCAAATACGTCAAGAACCTAAAGAAGCATCACCCGGATGCAACTGACCAAGAGTTGCAGGGCTTTATTAACAAGCACTTCATCAATATCACTACCGGCACGGGCGCGGCCGCTGGTGCCTCCGCATCCGTGCCCGGCATCGGGCTATTTACGGGTGCTGCCACCATTGGTGCGGAATCCGTGGTCTTTCTTGAAGCCGCTGCGTGGTACATCCTGGCGTCCGCGTACCTGCGCGGCGACGATATCTCCTCGCCCGAGCGCCGCCGCGCCCTGGTGCTGGTGGTACTGACTGGCTCGAAGGGTTCCGCGGTGGTTGATACTTTCGTGGGGGACCTCGGCACGGTCACGGGGGCGCGTTCCGTAGCCTCCCTCTCCCGCTTTTCCGGTCCCACGCTATCTGGCATCAATGGCCGCCTGACCAAGGTATTTACCAAGCAAATCACCAAGCGCATGAAGTGGGCATGGGTGGGCAAGCTCATGCCTATGGGCATCGGCGCGGTCATTGGCACGAAGGCCAATCGCAAGCTGGCCAATCAGGTCATCGAACACGCCCGCCACCAGCTCTCCCCTCTTTCCCACACTGAGGCGGGTACCCAATGATCGTTTAGAGCGAATTCAGTACCCCTGACATAGTGAAGGTGAGGGATTGGCCCGTATCATATAGGCAGACACTTTGGCGGGTGATAAATGCGCTCGTACAAAGTCCGGACTAAAGTCGAATAAACGACCATTTTAAAGCAGAGAAATGAGGCGAAAACCTGCCGTGAGCACATCGAGCATCTTCGGCCCGAATGCGTGGCTGATAGACGAGCAGTTCCAGCAGTACTCCAAGGATCCTAGCTCCGTAGACAAGGAGTGGCGCGACTATTTCGAAGCAAACGGCGCGCCCAAGGCGCAGCCAGAAGCTGAGGCTCCTTCTCAAGCATCTAAGCCACAGCCAAAGAAGGCGCAGGCAGAGTCTAAGTCCTCGGCCAAGAAGACCGAAGGCACTACCACCGCCCGCAAGCAAGAGGCCCGCGATACCAACGTGAAAGAGTCTGTATCTAAGGCCAAGGAAAAGTCCGCGAAGGCGAAGCATTCTGCGGGCAAGAATGCGCAGTCTCCGCTGAATGACCTAGAAGATTATAAGGGCGGCGACGAGCGCCAGCTCAAGGGCATGTTTAAGGCGATTGCTAAGAACATGGAAGAATCCCTCGAGATTCCTACCGCTACCACCGTGCGCGATATACCGGTCAAGCTCATGTGGGAAAACCGCTCCATGATCAATGACCACCTGAAGCGCACCCGCGGTGGCAAGATCTCCTTTACCCACATTATTGGCTACGCCATGGTCAAGGCCGTGCAGCTGCACCCTGGCATGAACGTGCGCTACGAGGAAAAGGACGGCAAGCCCTTCGTCGTCCAGCCTGAGCACATCAACCTGGGCCTGGCCATCGACCTCCCGCAGAAGGATGGCTCCCGCGCCCTCGTGGTCGCCGCCATCAAGGAGTGCGAGACCAAGTCTTTCGCCGAGTTCATTGAGGCTTACGAGGACATCGTTACCCGTTCCCGTAAGAACAAGCTCACCATGGATGACTTCTCTGGGGTCACCATTAACCTGACCAACCCAGGCGGCATCGGCACCCGCCACTCCATTGCTCGCCTGACCAAGGGGGCAGGCTCCATTATCGGCGTTGGTTCCATGGATTACCCGGCAGAATTCGCCGGCGCTTCCGCTGACCGCTTGGCTGACTTGGGCGTCGGCCGCCTGGTCACCTTGACCTCCACCTATGACCACCGCGTTATCCAGGGTGCAGAGTCCGGCGAGTTCCTGCGCACCATCGGCAAGCTCATTGTTGATGACGCCTTCTGGGACGAGCTCTTCGAGTCCATGGGCGTTCCTTATGAGCCCTTCCGTTGGGCACAGGACATCCCCAACTCTGGCGTGGATAAGAACACCCGCGTCATGCAGCTCATCGAATCCTACCGCTCCCGCGGGCACTTGCTTGCCGATGTCAACCCGCTCGGCTGGTCCCAGCCCGGCCTGCCTAGCCCGGATCACCGCGACCTCGACATCGCTACGCACGGCCTGACCATCTGGGACTTGGACCGCGTCTTCAACGTCGGCGGCTTCGGCGGCAAGGAACAGATGACCTTGCGCGAGGTGCTTTCCCGCTTGCGCGCTGCTTATACCCTGAAGGTCGGCTCCGAATACACCCACATCCTGGACCGCGACGAGCGCAGCTGGATGCAGGACCGCCTCGAGGCCGGCATGCCAAAGCCGACCAATGCCGAGCAGAAGTACATCCTGCAGAAGGTCAACGCCGCCGAGGCATTCGAGAACTTCCTGCAGACCAAGTACGTGGGCCAGAAGCGCTTCTCCCTCGAGGGCTCTGAAACCCTTATCCCGCTTTTGGATTCCATCATCGATACCGCTGCGGGCCAGGGCCTCGACGAGGTTGTCATGGGCATGCCGCACCGCGGCCGTCTGAATGTGCTGTTCAATATCGTGGGCAAGCCGCTGGCAGATATCTTCGGCGAGTTCGACGGCAACTACAAGGGCGGCCAGCTCGGCGGCTCTGGTGACGTGAAGTACCACTTGGGCTCCGAGGGCGAGCACCTGCAGATGTTCGGCGATGGTGAAATCAAGGTCACCCTTGCAGCCAACCCGTCCCACCTCGAGGCTGTGGACCCAGTCATGGAGGGCATCGCCCGCGCCAAGCAAGACATCTTGGACAAGGGCAAGGACGGCTACTCCGTCGTTCCCGTCATGCTCCACGGCGATGCATCCTTCACCGGCCTCGGCGTCGTACAGGAGACCATCAACCTGTCCCAGCTGCGCGGCTTTACCAACGGCGGTACCATCCACATCGTGGTCAACAACCAGGTGGGCTTTACCACCACCCCGGATTCCGGCCGTTCCACCCACTACGTCACCGACTTGGCCAAGGGCTTTGACTGCCCGGTCTTCCACGTCAACGGTGATGACCCAGAGGCCGTTGTCTGGGTTGGCCAGATGGCCGCAGAATACCGCCGCCAGTTTGGCAAGGACGTCTTCATTGACCTCGTGGTCTACCGTCTGCGCGGCCACAACGAGGCCGATGACCCATCCATGACCCAGCCGCAGCTGTACTCGGTCATTGAGAACCACGAGCCTGTGCGCGAGCACTACACCAACGAGCTCATCGGCCGTGGCGACCTGTCTGCCGAGGACGCCGAGGCAGCGGCACGCGACTTCCACGACCAGATGGAGTCAGTATTCACCGAGCACAAGGAAGCCGAAAAGGCCGGCCCCAAGGAACAGACCGGTATTACCTCCTCGCAGGATCTCACCCGCGGCCTGGATACCTCCATCACCGCTGAAGAGATGGTCGAGCTTGGCGATGCCTACGGCAACCCACCCGAGGACTTCGAGTACCACAAGCGCGTGGCCAAGGTGGCCAAGGACCGTGCGAAGTCTGTTCGCGAAGGCGGCATCGACTGGGGCTGGGGCGAGCTGCTCGCCTTCGGTTCCTTGGCTAACCAGGGCAAGGTCGTGCGCCTGGCCGGTGAGGATTCCCGCCGCGGTACCTTCACCCAGCGCCACGCCGTGACCTTCGATCACCGCAATAGCAACGAGTACAACCCGCTCAACTCCCTGGCTGTGTCCAAGGACAACGGCGGTAAGTTCATGGTCTACAACTCCGCGCTTACCGAGTTCGCCGGCATGGGCTTCGAATACGGCTACACCGTGGGTAACCCCGACGCCCTCGTGGCGTGGGAGGCTCAGTTCGGTGACTTCGCCAACGGTGCCCAGACCATCATCGATGAGTACCTCTCTTCCGGTGAGGCCAAGTGGGGCCAGCTGTCAAGCCTGGTTCTCCTCCTGCCGCACGGCTACGAAGGCCAGGGCCCGGACCACTCCTCCGCCCGCATCGAGCGCTATCTGCAGCTGTGTGCGGAAGGTTCCATGACCGTGGCTCAGCCGTCCACCCCGGCTAACCACTTCCACTTGCTGCGCCGCCAGGCTTTGGGTGAAATGAAGCGCCCGCTGGTCGTCTTCACCCCGAAGTCCATGCTGCGCAACAAGGCCGCTACCTCCTCCGTTGAGGAGTTCACCGAGGTCAAGAAGTTCCGCTCTGTTATCAATGACCCCCACTTCGTGGACGTCAATAACAAGAAGGTCGGCGATACGGACAAGGTTAAGACCATCATGCTGGTCTCCGGCAAGCTCTACTGGGACTTGGAGAAGAAGCGCGAGGCCGACGGCCGCGATGACATCGCCATCGTCCGCGTGGAAATGCTCCACCCGATTCCGTTCAACCGCCTGAGCGAAGCATTCGAGATGTACCCGAACGCCACCCAGGTCCGGTTCGTACAGGACGAGCCCGCCAACCAAGGCCCATGGCCGTTCTACAACGAGCACCTGCGCAACCTCATTCCGGATATGCCGGAAATGGTCCGCGTTTCCCGCCGCGCCCAGTCCTCTACGGCTACGGGTAACGCCAAGGTGCACCAGATTGAGCAGAAGAACCTGCTTGAAGAGGCCTTCGACGTTTAATCGCTTTTAATCGCCGAAGCCGCACCTAGCGCTACAGCGCTGAATGCCCCAGTGAGGTTATTTCCTCACTGGGGCATTTTCATGCTTAATGCTATTTCATGGACGCTGTTGCCTTCGCCTCGCTAGGTTCGCTTCCAGCCAGCCGCCTACCCGCCCTTCGCGCTCACCGGCGAGGTGGAGGGGCATCGGCAAGCACCGCCCGTGAGCGCCAAGGGGTGCGGTGCAGCTATCGCAGAAATGGTGCGACGATTAGATTCGCCGGTTCGCCTACCCCACCCTTCGCGATCACGAAGAGGCCGAACGCATGCTAAAGCGCGCCTGCCGGTGAGCGCGAAGGGCGGGTGGTGGGTAGAACGAACCGCACCGATACCTTAGGAACTGCTCAGATCCGAGCCGCCGGAGGAGCCGGAATCGCTTTCTTCATTGACAATGTCCATTCCGGAGGCTTCCATCCATTCGTGGACGACCTTCTTCAGCTCTTCGCCTTCCTCTATCGCCTCCACCATGTCAGAGATATCTTTTTGCGTGATGAATTTGGTGACCGCGGCGACGGATTTTTCTTCTTCGCGGTCAAAGAGGCTATCGCTATAGATGACCACGAAGTTTTCTGGCAGCTCTGGTTGCGCATCCTCACAACCGTGAGCGCCGGAGGGCTCGACGGTGGCAAGTTGAGTGGGCAAGGTAGACATGAGTGCAATATGGGTGCGGGCTAGGAAGTCCTCCCCGCCCGGCTCACTGTCTTCTTCTGCCTTTTTATATTCCGCCGAGATATCGCGCGCCTCACCGGGATTAAAGTGGCTTAAAAAGCTGCCGGTGCACCCAACGTAAAAATTGCCTTCCGGGTTTAGGGAACTGCCCTTGCCTCCATGTGTTTTGAAGGTTTCTTCTTTCTTCAGCTCGGCTATGCGTCCTTCCTCCAAGAGCGACTGCCGGAATACCTCGCCTAAGATGAGCTGATCTGTTTCTGCAGGGTCAACGACGATCTGCACCTGTTCCGGTTCGGATTGTGCCGCAGCGGGGCTGGTCTCGACCTTGTCTGAGCAGCCTGCAAGCAGCGCAGCGCCTACCACCGCGGTAACAGTAGCGCGGGCATATCGACGGGCGGGGCTGCGCTTCACTGAGGGTGCTCCTTCTAATTGTTCTAGTTCACCGATACAAACGGATGGATTTAAACGTCCCACAGAGTCTACCGTGCAGGCGTGTTTACCTGAGGTAGCGCCGTGACTAAGATGGCAAGAGTTATGTCTAGCTCTATTACCGAATCAGCCGTACGCGAGGCTCTTTCCCACGTACAGGATCCAGAAATCGGCCGCCCCATCACCGAACTCAATATGGTGAAATCGGTCGATATCGAAGGAAACGACGTCACCGTTGGCATTTATCTGACCATCGCGGGCTGCCCCATGAAGTCCACCATCGAGACCAATACCCGTGCCGCGGTCGAGGATATCGACGGCGTTGGCAAGGTCACCGTGACCATGGACGCGATGAGCGATGAGCAACGCCGCGAGCTGAAGCAAAAGCTACGCGGCGGCCAGGCCGAACCCGAGATTCCCTTTGCGAAGCCCGATTCGACGACCCGCGTATTTGCGGTGGCGTCGGGTAAGGGTGGCGTCGGCAAGTCCTCGATGACCGTCAACCTTGCCGCAGCGCTGGTGGATAAGGGCCTGAAGGTCGGCATTGTCGATGCCGATATTTACGGCCACTCCGTGCCCAGCCTGCTCGGCTCAACCGACGGCCCCACCGTGCTTGATGATGAAATGCTACTGCCACCCATCTCCCACGGCATTAAGCACATCTCGATCGGGCAGTTTGTGGAGGGTAACGCGCCCGTCGTCTGGCGCGGGCCTATGCTCCACCGCGCGCTGCAGCAGTTCTTGGCGGACGTATTCTGGGGCGATCTCGATGTCCTCCTCCTCGACCTGCCACCGGGTACCGGCGATGTGGCGCTGTCCGTTGCGCAGCTCATCCCGAATGCGGAGCTGCTCATCGTCACCACGCCGCAGGCCGCTGCGGCAGAGGTAGCCGAGCGCGCCGGTTCCATCTCCCAGCAAACGCGCCAGCGCGTGGCCGGCGTGATTGAGAACATGAGCGCCATGGTCATGCCGGATGGCTCCACCATGGACGTCTTTGGTGAAGGCGGCGGCCAGATCGTCGCAGACCGCCTCGGCGTCATCCTGGGCCACGAGGTGCCGCTGCTGGCCTCCGTACCGCTGGATCCGTCCCTGCGCTCGAATAGCGATGCCGGCACACCCATCGTGCTCGAAGCACCCGACTCCCCTGCCGCAAAGGAAATCAGGGCAGTTGCTGATAAGCTCGCCATCCGCTCCGATTCCCTCGTGGGCAAGAGCCTCAACCTGGGCGTGAACTAAGAGCGCGTTGTATTAGGTAACGTCGCTCCACTCAGAGCCGCCGCCGGTGGAATCTTCCCCACCGCGCTGCGGCTTTTGTTGTTGCTGGGGCGGCCGCTGCGCCGGCTGCTGGGGGGTTTCGGTGGTGTCGCCGTATACCTCGGAATAGTTAAAGGTGGGCCGGGCAGCACCATTGTTGTCTTGCGCGCGCTGTTCGGGTTCTTTCGGCGCGGTGCCGGATTTGATATCTTCGGCCATCTTCTGGGGATTGAAGTCGTCCCAGGCGGAATCATCGCCATCGAAAAGCGCCTTGGTAATAGCACCCTTCGGGCCTAACCGCGTCCACTGTGCAGCTTGGTTGAGCGGGCCGCGGATATCGTCGAATTCCGCGGAGATGGACCCCATCTCGCCGTTGAGCTCGGCCTTCGCATTATTGATGGCCTTGCGGGCGGCGTAGATGGCCGCGCGCACGTCCTTGATGACCTCCGGCATGCGCTCTGGACCGATGATGACGATGCCGAGGAGGACAATGACAATAATCTCGGGCCAGCCAATGGAAGAAAACACGGTTAAATCCTCGCCCTCCGTTTAGTTCTGTCCGCGCTGATTGTGTTTAATCGCGCGTACCACCGTCTCGACTTTATCCAGGAAATCCTGCTCCGGCCGGTGCGCCGGGGTCGACGCATCGGGGCCCGGCGCCACACCCTCTGTAGCCATTCCCGCCAGTTTGGCCAATAAGGACTGTGGGGCCTTCACCGCGGAATCATCACTGCAGTGGCGCACCCACTCGGAGGCATGGCGCTGGTGGTGCACGTCGGCGCGGCATTCCGCGCAGTGGACCAGGTGGATGCGCACGCGGTGCATGGCTTTGGGCTCCATCTCCCCGTCCACGAAGGCAACGACGGCCTCTGGGCCGAGGTGGCCGATGGAATCGCTGCGCCGCGCCCGCGCCTTTGCCTTATCCCGGGCCTTCGCCTGCGCGGGGGTAAAGTCACCCCGCACGCTGAGCCTGGAGAGGGTGCGGGGTCCGCGCAGTGAGTCCATCGACACCCTCCTCACGTTCATGCCACAGCCGGATTACTCACACTTAATCCCCCTGCTACGCGGCAGGGGAGCTAACGATTCGATTCTAGCGCGTGCGCAACAAGATGCGCGCTTCCGCATTGGTCTGTGCCTCTTTTTCCAGCGCCGCACGCAGTTGGGAGCGGCCGCGGTGGATGCGTGAGCGCACCGTGCCCATTTTCACGCCGAGGGTTTCGGCGATTTCGTCATAGCTCATGCCTTCGATATCACACAGAACCACGGCGACACGGAAATCCGGCGCCAGGCTATCCAGCGCGGACTGCAGTACGGGATCCAGGTTGGCCACGGTATAGGCCTGCTCCGGGGTCATATCCGTACCCGGAACGCGCTCATAGTCCTCAGGCAGGGACTCCATGCGGATCTTGGAGCGGTGGCGCACCATATCCAAAAAGAGGTTCGTGGTGATGCGGTGCAGCCAGCCGCCAAAGGTACCCGGTTGGTACTTATCCAAAGAGCGGAAGACACGCATGAAGGTCTCTTGGGTGAGATCCTCGGCATCCTGCTGGTCACCGGATAAACGGTAGGCCAAGCGGTACACGCCATCGGCGTGCTCTGCCACCAATTCGGCCCACGAAGGCATCGTGGCTTCCCCAGCATCGAACGCCGCGGTACCGGTCAACTCCACGTTCGGATCGGTGGAGGCAACGGACTCGGCATCGCGCTTCGTTTCTGTCATGGGTGTCATTTTTCTATACTCGGCGCGGAAACTCCAGCTGCTGCGCTGATAATATCCTGTGAGTCCGTCACATACTTCCCACAGACCACAATTTCGCTGGCTAGGCGCGTTTTTGCCACCCTAGCGCGCAACTTTACCTATTGTCTTAATCGTGACTACTACCGCATATGACGCACTGCGCTCCTATATCGATTCCACCAGTGAGCCTTCGGCGGCTCTCCGCGGAGCCCGCGACCACGCCGAGGAATACGGCCTGCCCGTCCCGGATGAATCCACCGGTCAGCTTCTCACCACGCTGACGGCAACCTCCTCCGGCGTGGTAGACCGCCCCCAGGCCGTGGCGATTACCCCTGCCGCCTCCGTCGTCGGTCTCTACCTGTTCGCGGGCATGCCAGACAACGGCATCCTCACGTGCATCGACCCTGAGGCCGAGCACCAGCGCAGCGCCAAGGCCGCTTTTCGCGAGGCCGGCTACACCCCCACCCGCGGTCGCTTCCTCCCCTCGCGCCCCCTCGACGTGCTCGGGCGCCTGGCCACCGAGGCCTACCAGGTCATTTACGCGGACGTCGCCGCCCTCGACCTCCCAGCCCTCATCAAGGCCGCCTGGCCCCTGCTGCACCAGCACGGCACACTCGTGCTCGCCAATGCGCTTCTCGATGGCACCGTCGCCGACACCTCCCGCACTGACCGCGATACCGCCGCCGCGCGCGAGGCCGATGAATACCTCCGCGAGCTCGAAGGCGCCACCGTAACCCGGCTCCCACTGGGTTCGGGGCTGACATTGGTAACGAAGCTTTAGAGGGGGCATCGGCAAGCGAGGGCCCTGCACGCGCTAAAAGATATCCGTATTCTGGGTGTACATGACAGCCGGACACTGCCCCATAAAGTCCTCGCCCGCGCACGGCGGCGAAACCACCGCGTGGCAGGTCAACGAGTTTCCTCCCTGGCGTGGCTGCCACCCCAACCCAAGCTTGTAACCCGCACCTGATTTAAGAGAGGAATGCCGTGACGACTCACCGCCCCGAACTCCACTTCATCCCCGATGCCGGCATCCTAGATGCGCCCGCCGGCGTCCTTCGCGATGGCGATACGTGGCACATGTTCTATCAATATCGCCCCACTCCCGATGCCCCGGCCCGCTGGGGACACACGTACTCGGAGGAAGCGCCGTTTAACTGGCTGGACTGCGATGACGTCCTTGCCCCAGTCGGCGGCGAGCTCGCCCTTCGCGCGGGTTCCGTGGCCCAAGGTGAGGACGCCATCAACCTCTATTTCACCTCCGTGACCGCGACCGGCACCTCCATTCGCCTCGCGCGCTATTCCGGCATCGACGATGTCTGCGAGGTCTCCGATGACTCCTCGGCCCTCGACCCCAACGTCGTGCGCTTTGGCGAGGTGGCTGGCAATACCACCGACCACACCCGGTTCCGCTCGCCCTCCGTCGTGCCCGATTGGGCCACCGATGACCGCGAAGACGGCCACAAGGGCTGGCTCATGCTGGCGCTATCCGGCCGCACCGACACCCCGCAGCCAGTCATTCTAGAAAGCCACGACGGTATCTCATGGTCCCTGCGCGGCGGCCTTACCTTCGAAGGTGACCCGGGCTTCCTCGACGGCGAAGTGCCCGCCGATTCCCCCATTCCTCCGGTGGTTTCCCCGCGCATCGTGCGCCTGCGCGATGAAGTCGACGAAGAGATCTACGACGTACTCTTTGTCACCCTCGAGCGCGACGGCCGCGATGTTTCCGGCTACCTCGTGGGTCAGCTGGAAGACACCACCTTCACGGTGGTTTCCGGTTTCCGCCGCGTGGACTTCGGCCACGATTTCTCCCGCCCGCGCAATACCAACGCCACCGCAGGCACGATCCCTGAAGAAAGCCGCTACGAGCGCGCCGTCATCCTCGGCCTGCTCAACGGCAACGGCCGCGGCGACGACGCCACCCAACACGCCTCTTGGGATGCCGAGGGCTGGTCAAATGCCCTCTCCCTGCCGCGCCAGGTCACGCTCGAGGGCGGCGTCTTGTACCAGGCACCGGCCACCGGCTTGCCCGAGGCGGTCAAGCTTTCGGATTATGCGCGCTCCTGGACCGGCGTCATGGAGGTTCCCACCGGCTCCAGCGTCACCATCACCCTTCTCGATGGCAACGGCGACCCCGCCGCCACCATCTGCCACTCCGGCGAGGAAATCAGCCTCGATCGTTCCATGAACAAGGCCTTCGACCACTTCTTCGCTGATTCCGCTCCCGCCACAGCCACGCTTGCCGATGGCGACTCCGACACCCTCACCATCATCCAAGACGGTTCCACGGTGGAGGTCTTCGTTGACGGCGGCCTCATCGCCATGGCCTCCCGCGTCTATTTCGACGGCGGCTGCTCCGGCATGGATGTCGAGACCACCGGTGATGCAGTCATCGAACAAGACTGGCAACGCTCCGGCTCCAAGCTCTAATACTGCTGCCCTCCTTCCCGGCCGCCCGCCTCTCGGCCCCCGCCTTTCTGCCCAAGCCTGTCGCCACGCGCCTTTCGGCCCCGCCCTTCGCGCTCACCGGCGAGGCGTCGCGACATCGGCAAGCAGCTCCCCGTGAGCGCCAAGGGAGGGTACGGTGACTGGCCGATTCCACCCCGCCCTTCGCGCTCACCGGCGAGCGACTCCGGCCATCAGAATGTGCTTGCCCTGAGCGCGAAGGGCGGGTATTCCTTCCATCTGGCCTCAGGACCGACCGCACGGGTCAAATGATGCCGTCCTTAGCCGCATTCTGCACCCTCGTTTTCCGTCAGCCACCGCCCTGCCGATGCCACCAGCCTTTCGCGCTCACGGGCAAGGTGGAGGGGCATCGGCAAGCTGTTCCTCGTGAACGCCAAGGGAGGCAACGGTGGCTGGCTGATTCCATCCCCGCCCTTCGCGCTCACCGGAAGCACAAAAGAACCGCCCCGCGCGCTGCTGGTGAGCGCGAAGGGCGGTACAGGTTGCCACGAGGCAGGTGTGCGATTAAGAAACGGCGCGGAGGCGGTCTAGGCGGGCGCGGGCGGTGACCGTCAGCGTGGGTGGAAGGGCGGCCATGCGCTCGGCAAGCTCGTCGGCGCTGATGTGGCGAGCGGACGGGCTCATTCCTACCTGTGCGGCGATGGCCGCTTTGTCCAACTGGATGGGGAAGGAAATATCAACCGGATCGGCCGCTTGCTCGAGGTGGCCTTCCGCCTGCTCATACATGCGGTCAACCTTGCCCTCTTCTACGCCGAGGATGCCGAGGGGTTCGCGCAGCTCATCGAGGTGCCCGGCGCCTGGGGTCAGGACGATAACCTGGCCGCCGGGGGCGAGGACGCGCTGAAACTCGGCTGGGTTGCGCGGGGCGAAGACCACGGAAATGGCGTCGATGGATTCATCGCGGATGGGAAGTTGCTGCCAGACATCGGCAACCACGGCGCCCACGCGCGGGTGGCACTTGGCCAAGTGCTTGGCTGCGTGCGGGGAAATATCGAGGCCGACGCCGCGCGCGCCGTCGATGGAGTCAAGCGTGTGGGCCAGATAGTAGCCGGTCCCGGCGCCGACCTCGAGGAGCGAAGCGGGCGTAGAGACAGACAGCGAGCTGGCATCGAGCGCGTCTTGCACCGCGCCGGTCACAGACTCGACGAAGGGCGCGAAGTGGCCCGTGGCCAGGTACGCCTCGCGGGCGTTGACCATGTCCATGTCATCGCCCTTGTGCTTCAGGCCGGCACCGGCCGCTAAGGTCACATACCCTTGCTTGGCCACATCAAAGGAATGGCCGGACTCCGAAACGAGGCGGGAAAAATCACCGGCGCCGGAAAGCGCCGTGCCGTCGTTTGGATCGGCCAGAATGTCGACGATATGAGAAAGCATGTATCCAGACTAGCTAGAAACCTCGGTCAACAAAGAACCGAGCTCCGCGGCTTCTTCTTTGTTCAGCTCAATAACGATGCGCCCGCCGCCGTCAGAAGGGATGCGCATGACGATCTTGCGGGATTCCACCACCGCTTCCATTTCGCCGCCAGTGGTACGTGGCTTCATTGCTGCCATAGTAGGGCTCCTTAACTATCTTCGTTTCTATCCAGCTTAGTCCCTTTTTGCCCGCTTTTCCGCGCAGCCGCTAATTCTTGCTCAAGTTGCGCGAGCAGATCATCGACCTGATCCTGGCGGTACCCGCGCGGGACGACCTCGAATTGCACGTCCTCAAAACGGCCCTGAGCTGCGGCGGCGCGGTTATTTTCCAGCACCTTCTGCGGCTCATCGGGCGGGTCCATCACGGTCCCGGGCCCAAATATCGAGCCCCACAGCCACGTTCCGATCACGATGAACGCAATGAGCACCACGATGAGCACAATCCAGGACAGCATGGCTTAAATCCTACCTAGCAGCGGCGGGCGCTGAGCAATTGGCGCTCCCACCCCGGCGCGCGAGAGCAGCGTGCGCGCCACGATATCCGCCATCGGTGCCAGCTCATGAAGCGGCCGGTTGCGGTGGACTCGAGTACCTAGGTCTACTTCTGTCAGCCCGCCGCGCTTGCCGATGTCCACCAGCAGCCCCGCTTCCACCCCATAGCCCTCCACGAAGGGCACCTCTAGCGCGGCAGAGCGGCGGATCGCGTACTCGCCGCCCAAGGGCTGATCGATGTGGGCTAGCTCTGGGAAGAACTGCCGGATGAGTGGCTTTGCGGTGAGTTCGGTCACGCGCCCGCCGCCGGTGGGTTGGCCGTTGAGGCTGCGGCGATAGCGGGCCTTGACCATGGTTACGCTGGGATCCTCAAAGGGCGCCGCGAGTGCTGTGACCATGCCGGGCGCAGCGGATTCTAGGTCGGCGTCGATAAATACGACAATGTCTCCGCGCGCGGCGGCGACCCCGCGCCAGAGGGATTCGCCCTTGCCGGGGCGCGGCGGTTCGGGCAGGATATCGCGCCAATTGCGCACATCGGCACCGGCGGCGCGCGCCACTGCGGCGGTCTCGTCGGTGGAGTCGGCATCGATGACGAGCATTTCGAGGGGGTCATCGGCAAGGCAGGCGCGGATAACGCCGGCCACGGTGGATTCCTCATTGAGCGCCGGGATGATGACGGAAACGCTCATGCGAGCCCGCGCGTGGTGTCAAGGGGCGTGGCCGTGCCCTGGATGGCGGCGGTCATGCGGATGACGTCGACCGTCTCAGCGACCTCGTGGACGCGGAAGGCGGCCACCCCGTGCGCTGCGGCCCAGGCCGTGGCGGTGAGCGTTCCGGCGACGCGGTCTCCTACCCCGCGCGCGAGGGTCTCGCCCACGAAGTCCTTATTGGATAGCGCCATGAGCACGGGCCAGCCGGTAGCGACGATCTCGTCGATACGTCGCAGGAGCTCTAGGCCGTGATAGGTGTTTTTGCCAAAGTCGTGCGTGGGATCGATGAAGGTGAGAGCTTCGGGGCAGCCAAGCCCCGCGGCCTTTTCCGCCAGGGCGGTGGTCTCTGCAACGACGTCAGCGACGACATCATCAAAGTGGACTCGGTGCGGGCGGGTGCGCGGGGTAATCCCGCCGGTATGCGAGCACACGTAGCCCACGCGGTGGTGGCCGGCGACCTCGATAAGCTGCGGATCCCAGCCGGCCCAGGTGTCATTGACCAGCCCTGCCCCAGCGGCGATGGCGGCCTCGGCGACCTCGCTGCGCCAAGTGTCGACGGAAATAAGTACCTCCGGGTGGCGCTCGTGCACGCGGGCGATGGTGGGCACGACGCGGTCGATTTCTTCCGCGCTATCCACTTCCTCGCCCGGTCCGGCCTTGACTCCGCCGATATCGATGATGGAGGCTCCCGCCACAATGGCCTCATCGCAGCGCTTGAGGGCGGGGTCCATGTCAAAGGTGGCCCCCTTGTCATAAAAGGAATCCGGGGTGCGATTGACTATCGCCATCACGCGCGCGAGGCTCAACGCGGCTCCCTAATGCGTTTATCGCTCATCACCTTGTGGCGCTCGATGATATGGGCGACGGCCTCATCGGGGTCATCGGTAAGCAGGAAAAGGCCTTGGTCGTCTTCGTTGATATACCCACCGGCAGCGAGGGTATTTTTCATCCATTCCAGCAGGCCAGACCAGTACTCTGTACCCATGAGCACGATGGGATAGTTAGTGACCTTACCGGTTTGAACCATGCAGAGAACCTCGAAGAACTCATCCATGGTGCCCATGCCGCCGGGCAGGCAGACGAAGGCCTGGGAGTACTTCAAGAACATGGTCTTGCGGGCGAAGAAGTAGCGGAAGTTCAGGCCCAAGTCCACGTACTTATTGAGGCCCTGCTCGTGCGGCAATTCGATGCCGAGTCCCACCGAGAGGCCATCGCCCTCGTGCGCACCCTTATTCGCCGCCTCCATGATGCCGGGGCCGCCGCCGGTGATGACGGCGTAGGCGCATTCAGCGAGCTTGCGGCCGAGTTCTTCGGCCATCTGATAGCTCGCATCCTCAGGCTTGGTGCGCGCGGAGCCAAAAACCGTCACTGCCTTGGGCAGCTTAGCCAGCGCATCGAAGCCGGCGACGAATTCGCCTTGGATGCGCAGCACGCGCCACGGATCGGCGTGCTGCCACTCGTGGTCCGCGCCGGATTCCAGCAGGCGCTGGTCAAAGGTGGAGCCTTGTTCTCCCTCGCTGCGCAGCAAGAGCGGGCCGCGCAGGGTACGCATGTGGTCAGGGGTCATTTTTATCCCTTCAAGTAATTAAGCAGTGCGGTAGAAACTTCAGTGATTTGCGCCGTGGGCACCTGCTCGTCCTTCTTATGCGCAAAGCCAGGATCGCCGGCACCGAAATTTACGGCGGGAATGCCTATCTCAGCAAAGCGCGAGACATCGGTCCAGCCGAACTTGGCGCGGACGTTGCCGCCGACGGCATCGACAAGCGCGCGTGCCGCAGGCTGCCCCAGGCCAGGCAGGGCGGCACCGGCGATGTCATCGATCTCTATGGTGACGTCCTCATGCTTGCCGATGACCCCCTTCATGTACTCCAACGCCTCCTCCGTACTGCGGTCCGGGGCGAAGCGGAAGTTGACGAACATCCATGCCTCGTCCGGCAAGGTATTGGTGGCCACGCCGGCCTCCAGGTGGACGATGTTCAGGCCCTCGCGGTAGGTGCAGCCATCGATGGTGACCTCGCGCGGCTCGTAGTCCGCAATGCGGGTCATGACGGGGGCGAGCTTGTGCGCGGCGTTGGAGCCGAGCCACGCGCGGGCCGAGTGCGCGCGGGTGCCATGCGCCGTCACGCGCAGACGAATCGTGCCTTGGCAACCGGCCTCGACCATGGCGCCGGAGGGCTCGCCGAGGAGCGCGAAATCGCCCTGCAACCACTCGGGGTGGTCCTTTTGCAAGTGGCCCAGCCCATTAAATTCAGTGGATACCTCTTCGCCTTCATAGGCGATGACGGTCAGATCGTGCTGGAGCTCTTCCGATGCATGCAGGTGAGCAAAGGCGTTGAGGTATACCGCCATGCCGGATTTCATGTCCACGGTGCCGCAGCCGAACATGATCTCGGCGCCATCTTCGGCGGTGTCCATATGATGCGGTACGTTATCTGCCAATGGAACGGTATCGATGTGGCCTGCAAGAACCACGCGGGAAGCCATCCCGCGGTTCGTGCGCGCGCACACGGTATTGCCAAAGCGGGCGACCTCCACGTCTAGACCACGCAGGGCTTCTTCCACCGCATCCGCAATGGCCTCCTCGTGGTGGGAGGGGCTCGGGATATCGACGAGCGCCTTGGTCACTTCAATGGGGTCGCCATATAGATCTAAAGTCACAAGCCGCCATGGTAGCGTCCCGCTGGGTCCGTTGCATTGTGTAATGTTCATTTCACTGCAAAAAATAACCTCTCACAAGGTGGTAATTATGGCCGAAGCCACACAATTGAAATCGCGACACCTCACCATGATGGGCCTTGGCTCCGCGGTGGGTGCCGGTCTCTTCTTGGGCGTCGGGTTGGGAATCCAAATCTCCGGCACCTCGGTGCTCATCTCTTATGCCGTCGCCGGCGTCCTCATCGCGCTCATCATGTGGATGCTCGGGGAAATCGCCGCGGCACGTCCCTCTCTGGGGTCCTTTTCCACCTACGCTGGCCAGGCCTTCGGCCACTGGGCGCGCTTTACGATGGGTTGGATCTACTGGTTCATGCTCATCATGGTCATGGGTGCCGAAATCACCGGCGCCGCCGCGATCATCGGCAGTTGGTTCGATATCGCCCCGTGGATTCCCGCGCTTATCGCGGTGGCCTTCTTCGCCGTGGTGAACTTCGCTGCCGTGCGCGGCTTTGGTGAATTCGAGTTCTGGTTCGCGATCATCAAGGTCGCCGTCATCATCGCCTTCCTCGTCGTCGGCATCCTCATGGCACTGGGCATCCTGCCCGGCATGGATCTCTCCCGCGCCGGCACCAACTTCACCGATAACTTCCTACCCAATGGCATGCCGGGCTTCGCCGCGGGCCTCCTGGCCGTGGCCTTCGCCTTCGGCGGAATCGAGCTGGTGACCATCGCCGCCGCCGAGTCCGAAGACCCAGCCCGCAACGTGGCGACCGCGGTGCGCGCCATCATCGTGCGCATCATGATCTTCTACATCGGCTCCATCGTGGTTATCACCATGGCCCTGCCGTTTAGCCAGATCCAAGATGCCGACGCCGCCGCCAATTCACCGTTCACCTTGGTACTCGAGGCCGCCAAGATTCCTTTCGCCGCCGGCTTCATGGAGGCCATCATCGCGCTGGCCCTCCTGTCTGCCTTCAACGCGCAGATTTACGCCACCTCCCGCTTGGTCTTTGACATGGCCAAGGACCACTGCGCGCCCAAGTCCTTCCTCAAGACCAACCACTCCGGCTCCCCCATCAACGCCGTCATCTTGTCCATGATCTTCGCCTTCGCCTCGGTCGGCCTCCAATTCTGGAACCCGCCGGGACTGCTGGCCTTCCTCTTCAACGCCGTCGGCGGCTGCCTCTTGGTGGTCTGGGCGTTCATCGTCGCCTCCTTCCTCAAGCTGCACCCGCAGCTCAAGGAAAACGACGAGCTCACGGATATCCGCGTGCCCGGCTACCCCTGGTTGCCGTGGACGACCGCCGTCGCGCTGGCCGCGCTGACCATCTTCATGCTCTTTGATCCCTCCGCCCGCAACCAAGTCATCGCCGTCATCATCCTCTTTGCCGCGCTCGTCGCCTTGTCCTTCGTGGTTCCCGCGGGCAAGCGCGAACAAGTACGGCAGTAATTGCTAAGCTAACCACCATGACTTCTGCATCCGCACGTGGCCTGGCAACCATTACCCACGACGGCACCGTCTTGGACGTTTGGTTCCCAGCAGTTCATACCGATAAGCAAGTAGAGACCACCGGCACGACGCGTTTGGAGGAGACTCCGCAGCAGTTCTCCGCCCTCGTCGGTCCCGATGAGGAGCGCGGCGTGGCCCGAGTGGCGGTGGAAACCTCCATCGCTGACCTCGACGAGGCCCCCACCGATACCTACGACGCCTACCTGCGCCTCCACCTGCTCTCCCACCGTGAGGTAAAACCGCACGGCCTCAACATGGACGGCATCTTCCGCCACCTCAATAACGTCGTATGGACCAACTACGGCCCCTGCGCCGTCTCCGATTTCCAGATGGTGCGCGGCCGCCTCGCCTCCCGCGGCCCCGTCGTGGTCTACTCCGTGGATAAGTTCCCCCGCATGGTGGACTACGTTGTACCCTCCGGTGTGCGCATCGGTGACGCCGACCGCGTCCGCTTGGGCGCCCACCTGGCAGAGGGCACCACAGTCATGCACGAGGGCTTCGTCAACTTCAACGCCGGTACCCTGGGCGCTTCCATGGTGGAAGGCCGCATTTCCGCGGGCGTCGTCGTGGGCGATGGCTCCGATATCGGCGGCGGCGCCTCCATCATGGGCACCCTGTCCGGCGGTGGCAAGGAAGTTATTTCCATCGGCGAGCGCTGCCTGCTCGGCGCCAACTCGGGCATTGGCATTTCGCTTGGCGATGACGCCGTTGTCGAAGCCGGCCTCTACGTCACCGCCGGCACCAAGGTCGCCGTCTTTGGCAAGGTGGCTGAGGCCCTGGGCGTCGGCAATGGCGAGGCCATCAAGGGTTCCCAGCTCTCCGGTGCCTCCGGCCTGCTGCTGCGCCGCAATTCCGTCTCCGGTGCCGTCGAGGCCGTGGAGTGGAATGCGGAGGCCGTCGCACTGAACGAGGACCTCCACAAGAATTAACGCCACCCCAATTCCGGCGCCCTGCGGCCGAGAAATACCATGGAGAAGTGTCTGATAACTCTTCTACCCTTGGTTCTGGCCTGAAGGTCCGCCACCTGACCATGATGGGGCTCGGTTCCACCATTGGCGCCGGTCTCTTCCTCGGCACGGGCGTCGGCATTTCCGCCGCCGGCCCAGCGGTAATCATCGCCTATGCGATCGCCGGATTCCTCGCCATCCTCGTGATGCAAATGCTCGGGGAAATGGGAACGGTCATCCCCGCCTCCGGCTCCTTTTCCGAATACGCCGAACACGGCATCGGCCGCTGGGCAGGCTTTACCCAAGGGTGGATTTACTGGTGCGCCACCGTCGCCGTCCTCGGCGCCGAAATCACCGGCGCCGCAGGTTTCATCGGCTCGTGGTTCGACGTCCCTTCTTGGATACCCGCTGCCATCTGCGTCGCCGTCTTCGGCCTAGTCAACCTGCTGCGCGTGCGCACCTTCGGCGAATTTGAGTACTGGTTCGCGCTCATCAAGGTCGTCGTCATCATCGCCTTCCTCATCATCGGCGCCCTCCTCATCTTCGGCCTCCTGCCGGGCCACACTTTCGTGGGCACATCCGTCTTCCTTGCCGATGGCTTCATGCCCAACGGCCTCGGCGGCGTCGCCGCCGGCCTGCTCGCCGTAGCCTTCGCTTTCGGCGGCATCGAGGTCGTCGCCATCGCCTCCGCCGAATCCGAGGACCCCGAAAAGTCCTTGGTCAACGCTGTGCGCTCCACCATCTTGCGGATCTCCGTGTTCTACTTGGGCTCCGTCCTCGTCATCACGTTTCTGCTTTCCTATTCCAGCCTGGACGCCGCCTCCACCGCCGCCGAATCGCCATTCACCATGGTCCTCGACCGCGCCGGCATCCCCGGTGCCGCCGGCATCATGGAGGTCATCATCGTCCTCGCGCTGCTATCCGCTTTCAACGCGCAAATCTTCGCCTCCTCCCGCATGATGCACTCGCTCGCCTCCCGCGGCGAGGCCCCGCGCATCTTCGCCGCCACCAATACCGAGGGCGTGCCCACCACCGCCATCGCCCTATCCGTCACACTTTCCGTGCTCATGGTCGTCCTCAACTACACCGATACCGGCTGGTTGCTCACCTTCATGCTCAACGCCGCCGGCGCCTCCCTGCTCATCGTGTGGGTCTTCATCGCCGTCAGCCAGCTGCGCCTACGCCGCCAACTCGAGGCCCTGCATCCACTCCCCATCCGCATGTGGGCCTTCCCCTATCTCACTTGGTTCGCCCTTGCCCTCTTCGCGGCCATCGCGGTGCTCATGCTTACCGATGCCACCGCCCGCACCCAACTCCTCTCCGCCGCCGCCATGTTCGCGGTGCTCGCCATCGCGGGTGTGCTCAATTCCAAGGCTCGCGGCATCGACCCGACCTCCACGCTCCCTCTGACCTAGCGGCCACTCCCCGCCTCCAGCCCACCATCACTGCCCTCACGCCCCATTACCCCGCCCTTCGCGCTCACCAGGGGACGTTCCAGCGCACCCAAGTGGCCGCCGGTGAGCGCGAAGGGGGCGTCGAGGGAGGAGTGGAGGGAGTTATCCACAGGGCAGCGGCGAGAATAGCGCGCGGGAACGCAAAATGGGACGGTTATCCACAGGCTAGCGAAATCCGTATGGACGGGAAGGCGGCCGCTTCTTTAGGTTGAAGCCATGGGGGCATGGACGACTGCGCAGTTGCGCGAGCAGGGGCTGGGCAAGGACGCGATTCGGCGGCGAGTGCGCGCGGGCAAGCTGCACCGCGTGCACCGGGGGATTTATACCGACGAGTGGTCGCCGATGGCGGTGGCGAAGGCGCTGGTGCATGGGCTGAGCCGCATTCATTTTACGGGGAAGACCGCGCAAGAAATTCACCTCGACCGGCCGCTGACGTTTCCGCTAGAGGCGGAGGGCCCGCGCACGCTGCGGGGTAAGAATTTCCGGGTTTCGCATTCTCGCCTCAAGGCAACGAGCCTGGTCAAAGGGCTACCGGTGGTGCAGGTTCTGTGGGCTGCTCGCAAGATTGCTAGGGCCTGTGGCCCGCTGCTGGAAGAGTTTTACCGCGGTGAAAAGGGGCCCGGCCGGCTGGAGCGGGACCGCAAACGAATGGGCCGGACACCACGTGCGTTGAAGGAGACGATTCGGCGCTCCGCCATCGGCGCGGATAGCCCGCCGGAGCGGAAGGTCAGCCGCGCGCTGCGCGCCGAGGGCATCTTCCCTGTTCACAACGCCCTAGTGTGTGGGTACCGCTTCGACCTATTGATGGGCAAGCTCATCGTGGAAATCGACGGCTGGACCTACCACAGCCACAGCATCGCGTTCCAGGCCGACCGTTCCAAACAGAACGCCGCAACCGCACACGGGTACACGGTCCTGCGCTTTACTGCCGATGACGTCACTCACCACCTTGACCAAGTCATCCTGCTTATCAAAGCCACCCGTGACCTGCTCAAAGGCCGCAAGCCACAGCTTCCCATGTCCGCCACCCAGCCATATTGGCGCTGGCATCTATGCGTCTAACCCTTGCCATAATGTCAAGTTTACTTTATATTAAGTCATGTAAACACGACAAGAGAGGTGATGATGTGGCCGGACAACCCAACATGGTCCGCAAGTGGCGGCGCTGGCGCGAATGGTCGCAAGGCGAACTAGCAGAGCGCGTCGGCGTCTCCCGGCAAACTATCGCAAATATCGAACGCGGCAACTACTCCCCGTCCGTGCACCTCGCATTGGACATCTGCCACGAACTAGATAAAACAGTCGAAGAAATCTTTGGAGCTGAACAACATGTTTAACGCCATCGCCAACATATCCCTCAACCACATCGAGCGCGCCTCCACCGACGAGTTCGAACGCGACATCCTCACCAAGGCCTCCGCCATCACCCTTACCCAAGCACCTTCCTCGAGCTCATCGTCGCCGCCATCCTCGCCTGGTCCCTCCCCGGCCACCTCAGCCTCCTCGCACTCCTCGCCATTGTCCCCTCCATCGCCGGCACGTCCCTCAGCACCGCCTGGATGCGCAGGCACATCGCCACCCCAACGGTCCGCTCCAATTGGACCTTAACCGCCCTCTACCTCATCCCGATGTTCCTCTGCTTCGCCGGCATCGCTTACCACACCTTCACGCTTTCCGATGCCCCCGCTGCCCCTACCTCATCGGCGCCACCGTAGGTGCCATCACGGCCGTCCTCTTCTCCCCTGCGCTCCGACGGAAGCAAAACCGCCGCGACCAGTCCCGCCTCGACGCCACCCTCGAGGACTAGTACCTCACCTCCACCATCCGCCTTCAGGCACACCCCACCACCCGCCCTTCGCGCTCACCGCGGACGGCGGGTGGCGTTCGTTTACTACTCCCCGTGAGCGCGAAGGGGTCCCAGCGACAACGGCGCCCCGCCTCCCCGCCCTTGCCGCTCACCGGGAGGAAGTTTCGCCGCCGGCAACCATTGCCGGTGAGCGCGAAAGGCGCAGCCTCCTTTGCCGCTCACCGAGCAGGCATGGCGTCGATGAAAACTATCCCAGCGTGAGCGCGAAGGGATGGGTGTCGCACATACACTTGCTTGGCGACGTCCTTCCCCGCCCTTGCCGCTCACCGGCGGCATAAAAAGACCCCAGCAGCCCACGCTGGTGAGCGCGAAGGGCGGGGCCGGGGTGGCGAAACGAGCCGGGCTAGGCCGAGCTAGGAGCGGGTAATTAAACCGGCGCTACCTCGTCGACGACGACGGGTTTATTCGGCTTGGAGCGGAACGTCCAGAGCTTGTTGATAATGAAGTTGATGGGCATCGCAACGACAATGGAAATGGCCTGCGCCCAATAGGACTTGGTGCGCAATCCGGTGGAGTTATCGAAGACATCGGTTGGTAGGCCCACGGGCGAGTTCGGATTCATGAGCAGCGTCAGGATGACCTGGCTAACGATAAACGCCCCGATTCCAGCCAAAAGGAACGGGAAGAAACCGCGAATCCAGGACACCTTGGACACGGTCCGGAAGGTCCACATGCGGTTGAGTTGGTAGTTCCAGGTATTGGCCACGAGGAAGGAGATGGTGGCAAACACGTGGTACCAGCGGATGTGGAATGCAGAACCGAAGAGGTTCATGAAGGGGTCCTCGGCAAAAATATCCGCCGCGCCAAAGAGCTTCTGCGCGAGAAAATAAACGAAGAGGTTGACCGCAGTTCCCGAGCCGCCGACAAGACCAAACTTGAGGAATTGCCCAAAATTGGACGCAAAGCGCGCAACGCTGAGGTCTGCCATGGGCCGCCTTTCTTGCCGGAGATTAGTAATTACCTGATTGTAGTTCCTAAGCCACGCGAACTGAAAAACTGACGCTCCGAATGTGATGTAGGATCTATAAAAGATATAGTTTTGTGCAGCAAGTAAAGCGGGCGGGAGAAGTCATAGAGGTCGAGCGGGCGCGGCGCGGGATATGTGTCATCGCCGATGAGCGGATGCCCAAGATGATTCAGCAGCACCCGCAGCTGGTGCGTATGCCCAGTCCGCGGCCACAAGATCACCTCCCGCCCCGCAGCGCGCACATACGTCGAGGTAGGCGTGCCATTATCGGCCACGAGCACCTGCCTGCTGCCCCGCGGCTTGTGCATGGGCAGCCTGATTTCCTCATCACAGAAAAGCGGCTGCTTGACGATGCCCCTATACCTCTTCACCGCCCTTCCCTCCAGGAAAATGCGCTGGTAGGCGGCCCGAGTGGCGGGATTGCGCGAGCAGATGACAAGGCCTGCGGTGAGGCGGTCGAGGCGGTGAAGCGGCACGATATCGTCTTCGCCGAAGTCTACGCGCAGGCGGGTTTGCAGGGTTTCGCGCTGCAAGCGGCCATTCGTGGTGGTGGGAAGAAAGTGTGGTTTATCGGCAACAATGATGTCTTCATCCGCGTGGACTACGCAGTAGTCAAAGGGAATCGGCTCCTCCGGCGGGACGGAGGGGTGGTACCACGCGGGAACGGGCCTGGGAAGAGCCGCACCGGCGGGAAGAAGCGTTCCCTCTGGAAAGGGCGAATCGCCCGCGCGGGCGGCCCAGTACTCGCCCTCGCGCGGAACGCGTTCGTGCAAGACCACCTTGCGGGGAGAAATCCCCTCCCGGGCAGGCGGGCGAAACGCGCGAGGCGAGTTAGGCACTGGCGAGGCGTTCGACGGCGGCGCGCACCCGCTCGTCAGTACCGTTTAAGCCAATGCGCACGTGTTGTGCGCCCGAGGGGCCGTAGAAATCGCCAGGTGCGGCGAGGATGCCCAGGGAAGCCAACCAGTCGATGGTCTCGCGGCAGTCTTCGCCGCGGGTGGCCCAGAGGTACAGGCCGGCATCGGAGTGGTCGATGGTAAAGCCCGCCTTGATAAGCGCCTGCATCAATTCGGCGCGGCGCGCGGCGTAGCGCTGGCGCTGGAGGGCTTCGGTGGGGTCATCGTCAAGCGCGGCCACCATCGCCGCCTGAATCGGGCCTGGCACGATGAGCCCGGCGTGCTTGCGCAGCTCGAGGAGCTCCGCGATGAGATCGTTATCGCCGGCGAAGAATCCGGCGCGGTAGGAGGCCATATTCGCGGACTTGGACAGCGAATGCATGGCGATAAGGCCGGTATTATCGCCGTCGGTCACGCGCGGATCCAGGATGGATACCGGCGGGTTGTCGTCATTCCAGCCCAAGCCCATGTAGCACTCGTCGGAGGCGATGATGGCACCCGTCGAGCGGGCCCAGGCCACGATGCGGCGCAGCTCCTCTACCCCAGCTACGCGGCCGGTGGGGTTGGACGGGGAATTGATGAATACCAGGGAGGCATCCTGAAAGTCGTCGTCAGCGCGCAGCGGAGTGGCCCCGGCGAGCAGGGCGCCGACCTCGTAGGTGGGATAGGCCACCGAGGGGAAGGCGACGGTCTCGCCGCGCATTCCCAACAGGGTGGGCAGCCACGCGATGGCCTCCTTCGTGCCCACTACGGGCAGGACGCGGTCCACGTCCATGCGGTAGCGGCGGCGCAGGGCGGAGGCGATGGCTTCGCGCAGCTCAGGCGTGCCCTGTGTTTGCGGGTAGCCGGGGGCCTCGGCGGCAGAAGACAGCGCCAGCTGCACGCCGGGGGCGACCGGATCTACGGGGTTGCCCACCGAAAGGTCAACGATTCCATCTGGATGCGCCTGGGCCTTCTTTTTGGCGCCAGCCAGCGAGTTCCAGGGAAAATCCGGAAGCGATTGTCCTAGCGGTGTGCGGGCCATGAATTACTCCTGATTCTGTGGGGGCAGCGCGGCTACCATTGACGCATCGAAATCTTGCGGGCCGAGGGCTGCCGCTCCACCGGGAGAGCCCAAGTCATCGAAGAATGCTGCGTTGGCATCGTTGTAATCGATCCACTCATCGGGAACGTCATCCTCGTAGAAGATGGCTTCTACCGGGCATGCGGGCTCGCAGGCACCGCAGTCCACGCACTCATCTGGGTGGATGTAGAGCATGCGCTTGCCTTCGTAAATGCAATCGACGGGGCATTCCTCAACACAGCCGCGGTCCATTACATCAACGCAAGGTTGAGCGATTGTATAAGTCATGGAGAATCCTTGAATCTTCCTGATTTCATGGGTTTGGGGATGAAATATAGTATGTCACTTCTGCTTTAGGAAAGGCCAAACGCCGCCGCCGATTCCGGCCAAAAGCAGGAGCAAGCTGAGAATATTATTGCCCACGATGACATCACCGGTAATCGGAACCAGCAGCATAAGCGCGAAAAATCCCAGGCCCCAGACGATAGTGGGGATGGCCGCGATGTAAGTACGATCACTCCACAGCCGCGCGGTGCGGGTTAGCACCACGTTGAAGGCAGCGGCGATGAGGATGGTGATGGGAAACGCTATGCTCGCACCATCAGCCAGCGAAATCCGGGCGGTGAGGTATATGACCTCCAAAAATAGCGATAGCAGGGCGCCGAGAGAAAGCCAGATAAGGCCTGTGACCTGCTCGCCGCGGCTAAAATCAGCGCGCATTACAGCTCCCCCAGGAGGTCGGTTGCGGGCTCGCCCCTGCCGAGTTGGAAGTATTCGGCGCGCAGCAAGGGCATAAGCAATCTATTGGACAGGCAGTAGGCCCCAGGCACCGCGGCTGGGTCGTGGACAGCGGCGACGGCGGCCTCGGGGTTGGTGGCGGTGGTGCTGCCATCGGCCAGCCAGATTTGCGTGGCGTGGGCGCGCATGGCGGCGCGTTTGGCGTGGAGGGCGGCATCGTCAAGCGCGAAGCTTAGGTCCGCGCCGGCGGTGGTGAAATTATCCAGGTATGCGGCATCGGGTTTGCGCCAGCCCGCGGGCGCGTCGAGGGTCTCCAGGCCGGCGTAATTGGCGGCGCGGTCAAAAATCGCCCACCAAATGCGCGTGCTTGCCGATGCCGCCTTTTCCACCACCCTATGCACCGCAACGTGGTCCGGGTGATTATAGCCGCCGTCTGGTCCATAGGTCAAGATGGCGTGTGGCTTGAGTACATCTAATTCCGCGCGGAGCAGATCTACCGCCTCATCCAAGCGATTGACCAGCGCACGGGGGTTGTCGTGAGACGGCGATCCCACCATGCCGGAATCGTGGAAGTGGCCGAATCCGCCCAGCTGGATGCCCTCCACCCCTAAAGCGGAGAGGGCGCAGGCCAATTCGCGGGCGCGGAAGCCACCGAGCTGATGGTGCTCGGCAAGACCTTGATAGGGCGCACCGATGACCTCGCCGTCCTCGCCAAGGGTAAGGGTGATGACCGTGACCTGCGCACCGCGCGCGGCCAGGGTGGCAAGGGTGCCGCCGGTAAAAAGCGTTTCATCATCGGGGTGCGCGTGTACGGCAACAACGCGGTAGCCCACCAAGTCCTTAGTCCTCATCTATCCTCCAAACCGGCGCTGTGACCAGACCTTTATCCCAGTCATCAATACTTTGGCCGGGGCCTACAATACCCTCCCCCAGCGCGTGCACACGCGTTTCATCTAAGAGCGGGACGTATAACACGTCCTGGGCGTTGATCTCGCGGATTCGCCCCAGCGCGGTGGAGGGGCTTATCTTTCCGGAAAGGATGTCCATGCGCGTTTCGGCGGCGTTGTCGGGGCAGAACCCGGAGAGATCGCCTGCGAGCGGTTCGTCTTCGGCGCAGTTGAAGATATTCGCGGCCGAGAGCGAAGTTAAGGTGATATCCTCCCAGGTCACCACCGCATCAACCTTGCCTTCAGGAAGCAGCTTAGAGGTAATGGTGGTAAGCCTATCGGTGGTGACCTCGGCGGGGATGCCGTGGGCCTCGAGGACATCGTAAAGCGTATTCGCCGCAGCCAAAGCCGTGGGGCTGGTCGGATCGACGGCGAAGCGGATAGGCTTCTTGCTGGCGCGCTCGCGCAGGGCCGTCAGGTTCGCCTCCCCTGAGACCGAATTATGCCCGGCCTTCAGGTTGGACGCGCGGCCAGTGGCGAGCCGGGCGACCTGTTCGGTATCGATAAGCGAGGCCACCCCGCGCCGCGCGGCGGCGTCCTCCAAGGCGCCGTGCTCAGTGGACATGTGCAAGCGCAGCTGGCGCGGGCGGGTAACCGTCTTATCGCTCACATGTCCCAGCAGGCCGAGCGCTTCCTGCGAGGTCTGACCCGGGGTAAAGTCCGCGAACCCAATCTGGCCAGAGCGCAGCATATTGAGCGCCTGGGTACTATCGCGCACCTCGCGCAGCTGGACGACGTCGATGTGGGCGGGGTCGGCACCCCAGAAGCGGTCATTGCGGTTGAGGGTGATGACCCCGCGGCTGCGGTCCACGCTATCGACCGAGAAGCGACCGGCGGAGGCGGGGATGTCATTGGCCAGCGCCGAATCGAAATCGGAATTTTGCAACAGGTGCGAGGGAAGCAGCTGGTTGAATAGCTGCTTCCAATCCTTAACCCGCTCTGCAAAATCCACCGTGACCACACGCCCGCCATCGGAGGTGGTCACCGCGGAAATGGCGCGGTAGCCCGCCGGGTCCTTGACGCCTGCGGTGGTGGTCATCTTCTTCCACAAGTAGTTGAAATCCGCCCCGGAAATCGGGGTGCCATCGGACCACTGCGCGGGAGTGGCGATGACGTAGCGCACCCGCTGGGCTACGCCCTCCGGCGCGGTGACCTCCGCGGCGGATTCTAGGACGTCTGTATCCATGCGTCCCCAGTGGAACGTCGACGGCAAGACCAGCTCGGCGATTTGATCCACGAGCTCGGAGTTATTGGCCACCAGGTGTGGGTTAAGTCCGGCGCGCAGCGGATCGACACCGATGGAAATGGTGGGCCGCGACTTATCTTCCTCCGCGCGCGGCGGCTCGTTATCCGTCGTGGTCGTGAAGGATTCCGTTTCCTGGGCGGTAGATTCCTGGTCATCCGAGTCTTCTACCACCGGTGGTGGGCCAGGATTGGCCGAACACCCGCTGACAAACGCGAGGCCGATGGCGGCAGTGGCAGCAAGTGCGCGGGCCTTGAGACTATTTTTCATCGCGGACTACTTTAGTACCTTCTTCCCGCCACACGGAGATTCTGCGCGCTAAACTCGTACGAAATCACCATTGAAGGGATCTCCTCACCATGCTTATCTGCCAAGAAATGTTCCTCCTGCTTACCAAGAACAACGGTAAAAAGGAGGTGCTATCCAATAACGAGACCGCCCTGCGCGCCGGCCTTTTTAGCGATTTGCTCCTGTGCGAAGCAGTTGCCATAACTGCAAAGAATAAGGTGCACGCCACGGACAAAAAGCCAGAGCACCCAGTGCTTTCTTGGGCATGGGATAGCCTGCACGAGCACCGGACCAGCTCGGTCAAGACACTGCTGCAGGCGGGGTGGTTCTCCCCGCGCGAGAAGATTGCCCAGGATTTTCAGGACCGCGGCCAATTGGAGATTGAGGATGCCGCGTGGTGGCAGCTGGGCGGCGACCGTTACATCATGACGGACACGGCGCTAGAAGATGAGGTGCGCGAGAGGCTCGCGGCGGTGCTTAACGGCTCCCAAGCCCCTAGCGCCAAAGACGTGTTTATCTTGGATATTCTCCGCGAGATTAAAGGGGCCTATCCCCTGCTCAAGGAGGATGCGCCCGAAATGAAACGCCGGGAGATGCGCAAACGCATCAAAGAATTAAAGCAACAGGTGGAATACGACGATGCCGCCGCCTCTGCGGTAAAAACCATACTGCAGGAGACGACGGCGATTATCGCGGCGGCTGCGGCATCAACCGCAGCCACCACTTAGATCGAGGCAGATTACTTCTTCATCTGCTTAGCGCGGGAAGCGGCGCGCTTGCGGTCGGTGGCGGAAAGCTCCAGCTTGCGCACGCGCAGCACATCTGGGGCTACCTCGACGCACTCGTCGTTGCCACAGAATTCCAGTGCCTCTTCCAGCGAGAGCGTGTGGGCCTTGGCCAGGGTGACCGTGGCGTCTGCGGTGGCAGAGCGCATATTGGTCAGCTTCTTTTCCTTGGTGATGTTGATGTCAATATCCTCATCGCGGTTATTGGCACCCACGACCATGCCTTCGTAGGCCTCTGCACCTGGCTCGACGAAGAAGTTGCCGCGGTCAGCCAGCTGCATCAGTGCGTACTGGGTGATCTGGCCGGTACGGTCAGCCACCAAGGAGCCGGTGGCGCGGGACTTAATCTCGCCGGCCCAGACATCGATGCCATCGGAGATGGAGTTGGCGATGCCAGCACCGCGGGTCTCGGTCATGAACTGGGTACGGAAACCGATGAGGCCACGGGCGGGAACGCGGAAGATCATGCGCACCCAGTCGCCCTCGCGCACGTCCATGGACTGCATCTGTCCCTTGCGGGAAGCCAGCAGCTGGGTGATGGCACCCTGGTGCTCCGACGGGGAGTCGATGGTGAGGATCTCATAGGGCTCATAGGTCTTGCCATCGATCTGCTGGGTAACTACCTGCGGCTTACCGATGGTCAGCTCGAAGCCCTCGCGGCGCATGGACTCGATAAGCACGGACAGAGCCATCTCGCCGCGGCCCTGGACCTCCCAGGTATCTGGGCGCTCCGTGGGCAGCACGCGCAGGGAGACGTTACCGATAAGCTCCTGCTCCAAGCGGGCCTTGACCATGCGGGCGGTCAGCTTGGTGCCGCCGCCGCGGCCTGCCATCGGCGAGGTGTTCACACCGATGGTCATGGAGATGGCCGGCTCATCAACGGTGATGCGCGGCAGGGCCTCTGGGTTTTCCGGATCGGCGATGGTGTCACCAATCATGACATCGGAAATACCAGAGATGGCGACGATATCGCCGGCGATGGCCTCTTCGGCCGGCTGACGCTCGAAGCCGACCGTGCGCAGCAGCTCGGCAACCTTGACGGTCTTGGTGTGTTGGTTGCCCTCATCGTCGTAGTGAATCCAGGCCACCTGCTGGCCCTTCTTGATGCGGCCGGCGTAGATGCGCAGCAGCGCAATACGGCCGAGGAAGTCAGAGGCGTCAAGGTTGGTGACGTGCGCCTGCAGTGGGGCATCGACGGTAGCGGAGGGCTCGGGCAGGACGTTGTAGATGACATCGAAAAGCGCCTGCAGGTCCTCGCTATCGGGAACGTTGCCATCGCCCGGGTTCTCGGTGGAGGCAACGCCGGCGCGGCCGGAGGCGTACAGAACCGGGAGATCGAGCAACTCTTCAGCTGCTGCTGCGGCTTCCTCATCCTCGAGGCCAGCGGCGATTTCTAGCAGCAGGTCTTGGGACTCGGTGACAACCTCGTCGATGCGGGCATCGGGGCGGTCGGTCTTGTTCACACAGACGATGACCGGCAGCTTGGCCTCTAGCGCCTTGGTCAGGACGAAGCGGGTCTGTGGGAGGGGGCCCTCAGAGGCATCGACAAGCAGCACGACGCCGTCCACCATGGAAATGCCGCGCTCCACCTCGCCGCCGAAGTCGGCGTGGCCCGGGGTGTCGATGACGTTAATGATGAGGTCTGCGCCGTCTTTGCCCAGACCCTGGCGGCGGATGGCCGTGTTCTTGGCCAAAATGGTAATGCCGCGCTCGCGCTCCTGATCGTTGGAGTCCATGACGCGGTCCGTGTGCTCACCGTGTTCGCCAAAAGCACCGGACTGCTCCAGCATGCCGTTGACCAACGTGGTCTTGCCATGGTCAACGTGCGCGACAATGGCAACATTACGGAACTCGGTATTACTCACTAGTTGGGTTCTCCTTCGGAGGATCTACAAGCGCTGGTGCGCGAGAAATGTTCTTGAACGACGTCCTACGATACCCCCTAACAGGGCATAGTGCAGCATTGGGGAGCCAAGACGCGACCTATGCCACCCCGTAACGTCTCGCGTGCCTGAAACGACCTAGTACTTGACACTTCCCAGTGGATAACTATCGTTACTAGAGTTATTACTGTTACTGCTGTGACCAATGGGGCTATACTACTTTCCCCGCGAGACAATAAGGACCTGATACCGTGAGCCACGCCCAAACTTCTTGGCACCTAAGCGGCCGCACCGGCTACATCGCCGCTGCCACCGCCGCGCTTATTGGCCTCGCCTCTCCCCTGGTAGCGCCCGCACAGGCCTTCGCCCCAGATCTTTCCTCACTGGCACAGCAGCACATGCCCGCCAGCCCCTTGGATGAGCTCGGTCGCCCTACCCCTGAAACCCAGGACCGCGTGCGCGCCTTTGCTGCGCAGCCATGGATCCCCGAAGACGCCCGCAATACGATCTTGTCCGCCTTGGACTTCTTCGCCGGCACCGGCGACGGTGGTGGCGGTGTCCCCATGCCGCAGGGCGATAACCCGTACTTCCGGCAGTTTTATTGGCCCACCGTCTCCGCGAACTGCATCGGCGGCACCAACGCCGCCACCGGCTCTGGCATCGCGGTACCTGGTCCTACGGAAATTCCCGCCCCCGGCGCCGGCGAGGGCGAAACCGTCTTCCTCTTTACCGCCTTGGGCACCCCACCGGCAGCACCGGACCAAGGAGGCATGAACGTGCAGTGGTTTAATATCAATACCCTGCAAAGCGGCATTACCCCGCTGCACAATAACGGCATCAACCAGGATGGGCCCACAACGCTTTCTGGCACGGCCCACACAGGCAAGGGCCTAGTCATCGCGCTGCTCTCCGGTTCCGTTAATACCACCGAGGCACGCTGCGATTTCGTCCCCACCGCCGCCTTCCTAGAGGTGAAGTAATGGCCGTTGATCTCCACCCAGCCAAGCGGGAGACCTTTAATACTGCGGCCTTCACCAATACCGATCCCAAGGGCTACCTGCGCCAAGTCGATACCTACACCGAAACCGAGTTTGGCCTGTATATGGCACGCGGTGCCGATCACCCGCGTTTTGGCTACCTCGAATCGTGGCTGCTGCCAAGCCTTAACCTGCGCGCGAATATCTTCCACTTCCGCCCCGGCGTCGAGGTTAAGCAGGACTTTTATATCGACGTCGCCGAAATCCAGCGCCAAGGCAATGAGTGGACCACCCGCGATCTCTACGTCGACTTGGTCACCACCACCGGCGAACCCATTACTGTCCTCGACATCGACGAGCTCTCCGCAGCGACGTCCGCTGGCCTCATTTCCGCCGAGGACGCCGAACTCGCTATCGACACCACTCTAAACGCGGTCGAGGGAATTACCCGCCACGGCGACGATGCAATGGCCTGGCTTGCCCACCACGGCATAGACTTGTCTTGGTCAGAAAACGTAACTTTAGCCCCCGAAGGATAAGCCATGGCCGGTGGCCTTTTTGCCCTGCTTGACGATGTCGCTTTAATAGCCCGCGCCGCCGCCTCCAGCGTCGACGATGTGGCCGCCTTAGGCGGCAAGACATCTATGAAGTCTCTCGGCGTCGTCGTCGATGATGCCGCAGTGACCCCACAATACGTCGAGGGCATAAAACCGCAGCGCGAGCTGCCGATGATCTGGCGTATCACCAAGGGTTCGCTCATCAACAAGCTCGTCATCATTTTGCCGATTGCGATGATCCTGTCTTGGATTGCGCCGTGGGCGCTCACGCCCATCTTGATGTGCGGCGGTACCTATTTATGTTTCGAAGGCGCGGAAAAGATCCTCTCCTTCTTCCACTCCTCCCCTAGCGATGCCACCGATTCCGTCCAGCACAAGGGCCCAGAGGCCGAAGATAGCCTGGTGAAATCCGCCATCACCACCGACCTCATCCTGTCTGCTGAGATCATGGTGATCTCCTTAAATGAGGTCATCGATCAACCCTTCTGGCTGCGCCTCGGCGCGCTCATCGCCGTCGGTATCATCTTGACCTTGGGCGTCTACGGCGCCGTGGGATTGCTGGTCAAGATGGATGACATTGGCCTGGCCTTAACCCAGCGCCGCGATGGCAATTCCCTGTTAGGCAATGCCTTGGTCAAGGGCATGCCCTTCGTCCTGGATATCATCGGCATCATCGGTACCGCCGCCATGTTGTGGGTAGGCGGGCATATCGTCACCTCGGGCCTCCACGAATTCGGGGTAGACCAGCCGCACGGGTTTATCGAGGCTGCCACTGAACATATCCACAATGGCGCGCTGAGCTGGCTGGCCGAAACCGGCCTGTCCATGGTGTGCGGGCTCATCCTCGGACTTGTCATCGCCAGCATCGTCATGGCGGTCAAAGCCTCGACCGGCTCGCCGTCTGCCACCTCGGCAGCGCAACACTAAGTTACATAAACAGCATGAGCGATACCGCCATAATGGCCATACCGGCGATAAGGCCGTAGATGGCGTAGTGGTGTTCACCAGTTTCTTCCGCGGTGGGAAGCAGCTCATCCAGGGAAATAAACACCATGATGCCGGCTACGGCGGCAAAGCTAATGCCCATGGTGGCCGGCCCCAATACCGGTAAGAGCAGACCAAAGCCGATGAGTGCGCCCAGCGGTTCAGCCAGCCCGGAAAGCGTAGCCCACCAAAAGGCCTTCTTGCGCGAGCCGGTCGCCTCCCGCAGCGGCACCGCGACGGCGATGCCTTCCGGGATATTATGGATGGCAATCGCCACTGCCACCGGAACAGCAATCTCCTTAGACTCCAGGCCGGCTAAGAAGGTGGCAAAGCCCTCCGGGAAATTGTGCAAGCCCAGCGCGACTGCGGTAAATACGCCCGTCTTCATCAGCCTGCCGCGGCGGGCGTCTTCTTCCGTCGTGCCTGGTTCGTGCGGGTTGATCTCTTCTGGCACCATCCGGTCAATAATCGCGATGACCGCAATGCCAGCGAAGAAGGCACCTACCGTGGCCCAGGTGCCGGGTTTTTCGCCCCCGAGGGCATCGCTAAGCTGCTCTATGCCTTCCGGCAGGATTTCCATGAAGGAGACATAGAGCATCACACCCGCCGAAAGCCCTAAGGCTGCGGCCATAAACGCGGGCCCTGGCTGGCGCTTTCCCACCGCCAATGCCCCGCCGATGGAGGTGGACAGGCCCGAGAGCAGGACCAGTCCAAAGGCGAAGGCGAACGTGGACAAGGTCATAGTCTGTGACTGTACCTGACAGTAATTATCAAGCCTTAATGGGAAGGCGGGGTCTGTGCATCGTCTTCGCCGGAGCCGGATACGAACTCGCCATCGGCCACCGAAGGATCATCTTCCACGTAACGGCCAGCTTCGTAGTCATAACCAATGGCATGGCCTTCCTCATCGGTGCGCGCGTACCACTCCGTGACCTCTGCAGCAGTGGAGTTAAACTTGCCGCCGGTGGCGTAATCGGAATCTCCCGTTGTGGGCTCGATAGACAGGGCAAAATTATCGCCGTAATCACGCACGCCGTGGATGACAGCATTGGAGACGGCCTGGTGCTCGTAATAGTGGCGGATCGATGCTGGATCATGGCGCAGTTCTCTAATGAGGGCAATGCACATCAGCGAGATGATGACGGCAAAAGGAAGCGCCGTAATGGTGATTAGGTTTTGCAGGCCTTGCAGCGCGTTTTTGCCGCCGGACATGAGAATGACCACGGCGATGCCCGCCATACAGAGCACCCAAAAGACAGTGACAGTGGGTTTCGGCTGCGGGTTGCCGCGCTGGGTGAGCTGGGAATTGACCAGCGAGGCCGAGTCCGCGGTGGTGATGAAAAATACCACTAGCATGACGATGACCAGCGGTGCCATCCAATTAGATCCGGGGAAATGGTCCAAGACGTTGAAGAAGATGTCTTCGGCCGCCGGCATGGAATCAATGGTCCCATCGGGAGCGATATCGCCATCGCGGCGTTGCAGCCAAATGGTGGTGCCGCCCAAGATGGTGAATGCTGCGATGATGATAGCGGAAGGAATAAACAGCACGCCAAGGACGAATTGGCGGATGGTGCGCCCGCGGGAAATCTTGGCCACGAATACGCCAACGAACGGCGACCACGATACCCACCACGCCCAGTAGAACGTGGTCCATGAGGACAGGAAGGAGACCATATCTTCGCCCTCTCCCATGTTGGCGGACAACATTTCGGGAGTGTTGTCGAGGTACTCAATAATGACCGCGGGCATCATATTGGCCAGGAGAGCAGTCGGTCCGATGACGAAGAAGAAGATCGCGATACCCAGCGCCAATGCCAGGTTGATATTGGATAGCCACCGCACGCCCTTAGCTACACCAGACACGGCGGAAAAGATGGTGCCGATGGAAAGCACGACAATGATGACCAAGGCTGCGGTATTGCCAGTGGTAGACCAACCGCTGACGATTTCCACTCCGCGGCCGATCTGTAGCGCGCCAATTCCCAAAGTGGCCGCGGTACCAAAGAGGGTGGCGATGATCGCCAGGCCATCGATAATGCGCGCCGGTGTGGAATCGGTGGAGCGGTTGCCAAAAAGCGGCATCAAGATGGAGCTCATGAGGGGTACGCGACCGCGGCGGAAGGACACATAGGCCACGCACAGCCCGACGATGGCGTAGATGGCCCACGCGTTAAGGCCCCAGTGCATGGCCGATTGGGCGAGCGCGCCGAGCACCGCTTCATCGCTGGCGGCTTCATAGGCGCCTGGGCGCGGTGAGAGATAATGAGTGAGCGGTTCGTAGGGTCCGAAGAAGATAAGTCCGATGCCGATGCCCGCACCAAAGAGCATGGCGGCCCAGCTAATCGTGGAAAACTCCGGCTTTTCACCATCCACGCCGAGTGGGATTTTCCCGTATTTGGAAAAGGCGAGGATCAACAGCAGGAACATCAGGAAGGTGGCCAGTGCAGTAAAGATCCAGCCTAGGTTGCGCATGACCCAATCCAGGGCGGTGGAGGAGGTATTAAAAACCTGTTCGGGAGCGAGCACGCCCCATATTACGAAGGCGATAACGAGTCCACCGACGACGCCCAGGATGGTCTTATCCACGCTGTATTTAACCTTCTGGTCCTCAATGGACACGCCAGGAACCAAGGCAGGGTGAATATTGTGCGGGTAGATGATGTCGTGCAGTATGCGTTGTGCGCCGCGCACGCGCTTTTGACTTTCTTCCGTATTATTAACGTTCTCCAGCCCACTGGTGGTTCCGTTATCGGGCCGAGGCGATGAATTAGATGACAAAGCCCTACTCCTATTTCATTATTCACTATTCAACTTGTGGGAATCATTAACACGTTAACGAACAATGCCGAAAACCACCGGCTAAGCGATGTTTTACCCCCCACATGCGTAAAATGAAACCCGTACGTTACGCCCCGCTTTGAAGCTTTGGAGTTACTGTCTTCCTATGGTGTCTTACCCGCTTGCTACCAGCTACTTCGGCGTCGAACACGTCGCTATATTGGAACATGTTATCTCCGGCACGGTGCTCAGCATTCCTGGCGTGGGTAGCCAGCCCGCGCTTATCGATGTCTCTTTAGAACCCGATACCTACTCCAACGGCTGGCGGGTACGCTCGGAGTTTGGCTTCATTGGGTTTCTCGATGAGGTAGAGGCAGCCGAATACCCGGACCTGCACCGGTTGAAGGCATCGCAGGCCACCCCGCAGACAGTAGCCACGGTCGGCATTGTTGACGGCGAACTCGAGGTTGCCGTCTCCCTCGGGCTGTGGCCGTGGATGGTGCCGGTCAATGACCAGCCGGCCGAATCGGCGCTGCTCGCCGGCGGCCACGGTGCAATCGTCGATACTGCGGCGGGCGATATAACTGATTCGCAGCTATCTAACCTTGAAACGCAGCAGTTCTTTGTCACGCTCAAGGTCATCGATGATGCCGTCGTGGCCTCCTGTGGCGATACTGTGCTCGGCCCGTGCGGCGCGTTGAGCCAGTTGCCTGGCCTGCGCACCGGGTATGCGGTGGCGCAAGAAGCCGGTACCACGATGGCCGCCCGTGCGTATAGCGCCGGTGGGATAATCGCGGTCGATATCCCCGCAGCGGATTCCCCAGATAGCGAATTATTCTCCCCGGCGGCGCCACCCCTGCGGGTGCCGTCTGGCCGCACCGCGCTTCCTGGTGCCACTACGTCCCGCCGGGCCACCCCAGCCCCGCCCGAGGAGTGGGAGTTCGCGCTGGAGTCCGCTGACATCGCCGGCGATCTTCCCACAGGCACGCGGCGCCCGGTCAGTCCCAATACCGACGCGGCCACGGCAACCACAGGTTCTGCAGAAGCCCCGCCCGCGACGCCCAGCGCTACCTCGGAGAACGGCGCTGCCGCAGAGGACAGTGCTGCCCCAGAGGACGGCGCCACGGTAGGCATAGACAAAGAAGAAAAGGCATCTCCCACCCCGCCGGCGCCTCGTGCTCGCGACAACGATGAGGCCGCAGCACCACCCGCTAGCAGTGGCTTGGCCGACTTGGTCTCGTCCATGCCGGGCTCACAGAACCTGAGCTGGCGCGCGCTTCCCGTCGCGGAGGAACCGGGCCGCTTTTCTTCCGAATCCGCCCGCGTGCGTGCCCGGCGCGTGGCGCGCGAGCAGTCCCGCCCGCGCGGCGGAAATCACCGCAAATAGATCGGACACGTTTGCTTAGCGCAGTGTGCGCTTGCCGCCTTCGCCGCGGCGGGTAATGCCGTGGGCATCGAGGTATTCCAGCAGCGGGATGGCCACCCGGCGGGTGGTCCCTAGCGCTTGGCGGGCGGCGGACAGGGTGAAGGGCTGCTCGAGTTGTGAGAGGTGCTCCCGTGCCTTGCCCGGCGCGTCCGGTAAGAGGATGATCCCGTCTTTCAGGCGTAATAGGCGCTCGGCGCGCTCGGCTGCGGCCAGTTCTTTCTCGCTCAGTCCCAGCTCTTTAAGCTCGTGCACCTCCGGTGCGGCGAAGGGCTCCTTTTCTAACATGCGCTCTAATTCGGCCACGGCGGACTCGGCGGCGCCAAGATCCACGGTGTGGCCCGGCAGGCGGATAAGGCCTTCGGATTCTTCCGCGTGGGCAGCGGCCACCGCTAGGCGCAGCAGCCCCTCTTCCTTAAGTCCCAAGGCATCGAGTGCCGCCTTGCGCGGCATGCCCGGTGCGAGCGGATTGGCCGCGGCGTGCTCCTGCAGCGCAGTAGTCAGCGCTTCTTTCCAGCGCGTTACCTGGCGGGCGGCAATCCACCACTGTTGAAAGTTAATGATGCCCGACGGCGTGGCATCGGTGTCATAACCATCGAGTTCCAGGTCCGCGCGCCGGGCATAGCCCACACGCTGCAGGTAGGAGGAAGGATTGCGGAAAGAGGTGTGCTCCGCCAATGCCTCGGCACGCTTGCGGGCGGCACCGCGGCGGTCTAGCTCCGGCGGGCGCACGTCGATGACCTCCACGCCGGCGCTGACATGGCGACCACCGGGGCTGCGGACGACAAGGCGATCCAGGATGATCAGCGGCATAGCGCGCGATAGGCGCAGGCGGGCGAAATCCGCTGACAGCGGCCGCAAGTGCGCTTCTACCCCCGCGGTCCCGCAGTGGACCACGAGGATATCGGGCAATTCATCAAGTGCGGTGCCAAAGGTGCGGTGGACGTCTACGGTATCGATAGCGCGCCACGCACCTGAGGTAAGCAGCAGGTCACCGCGGTGGATATCGGCGGCACCGACCCCGCGCAGGTTGACCGCGGCACGTGTTACGGGGCCCAGGGGTTCCTGCGCGGTATTTTCGCTGTGCAGGCCGCGGATCTCCACGCGGTTGTCCCCTGCCGCGGTGGAAAGCACCAGGGTGTCGCCGGTGCGCAGCGTGCCGGCGCTGAGCGTCCCGGTCACCACGGTTCCCGCGCCCTTGACGCTAAAGGCGCGATCGATCCACAGCCGCACCGGGGCATCTATCGCGGGTGTGGGCACTTGGGCCACCAGTTCATCGAGCGCCGCGCCCAGTTCCGCCAGGCCTTCGCCGGTGTGGGAGGAGACGGGGATGATGGGGGCATCGGCAAGCGGCGTGGCAGAAAACTGCGTGCGCACTTGAGCGGCGACCTCCGCGCGGCGCTTTTCATCGGCGCGGTCGCTGCGGGTCAGGGCGATAATCCCGTGCTCGATACCCAGCGCGTGCAGCGCATCGCGGTGGTCGGTGGATTGGGCCTGCCAGCCCTCGTCCGCGGCAACCACGAAGAGCACCACGGAGGCCGGGCCTACACCGGCGAGCATATTGTCAAAGAACTTTTCGTGGCCGGGGACATCGACAAACGCCACGTCCGCACCAGAGGGCAGCGTCGTCCACACAAAGCCCAGGTCAATAGTGAGCCCGCGGCGCTTTTCTTCGGCCCACCTATCCGGATCCATATCCGTTAAGGCGCGCACCAGGCTGGATTTGCCGTGATCGACGTGGCCGGCGGTCGCGATAACGTACATCTACATCACCGCCCGGATGGCCGCGATGAGAACCTCATCCTGGGTCTCGGGCACGCAGCGCACGTCGATGAGGCAGCGGCCCTGGTGCTGGCGCGCCACCACCGGCGGGGTGTGCTGGCGCAGCTTTGGTGCCAGTTCCTCCGGCAGGGATACCGCAACGCCGGGCAGCGGGTACTCGGGGGCGCCTCCCCCGCCCACGCGGCCAGCGTGGTCGACAACCTCGCCGCCCACCGCCGCGGCGATGGCCTCGGTGCGCGCGCGGTGGCACGCCGGGTCAAGGTGGAGCGCCTGCTGCACCGCATTGGCGGGCGTTGTGATCGCTGCTTCCAGGGCATTGAGCCGCAGCTTATCGATGCGCACCGCCCGCGCCAACGGGTGCTTTTTCACCGCCGCAATCGCGTCCTTAGTGCCCAACAGGATCCCGGCCTGCGGCCCGCCCAACAGCTTATCGCCCGAGGCGATGACAATATCCGCCCCGGCCTTGAGCTGCGCGTGAATATCAGGCTCGTCCGGCAGGACCGGATCATGGGTAAGCAAGCCCGAGCCGAGATCCACGATGAGGTGGGTACCCTGCTTCTTCGCCAGCTGCGCCAGCTCGGCCACGCCCACCGAGGAGCTAAACCCCTCTATCCGAAAATTGGACGGGTGCACCTTCAAAATCGCACCGGTCTCCTCCCCCAGCGCGCGTTCATAATCATGGAGGTGCGTCCGGTTGGTCGCGCCTATCTCCCGCAGGCGCGTCGCGGTGGATTCAATCAGCTCCGGTAGGCGAAACCCCGCGCCGATTTCAATGAGCTCGCCGCGCGAGATGATGACCTCCTTGCCCGGGGCCAGCGCGGCCGTGGCCAGCAATAAGGCCGCCGCACCGTTATTAACCACCAGCGCGTCCTCCGCACCGGGGCACGCCGCCAACAGCGCCTGGGTGGCACCGGCACCGCGCCGGGACGAGCGCCGCCCAGTGTCTAAGTCCATTTCCACGTCGGTATATCCGGCCGCGTCCTGCAGCGCGGCTATCGCAGCCTCTGGCAGCGGGGCGCGGCCCAAGTTTGTATGGATGATGACGCCGGTGGCGTTGATGACCGGCTGCAAGGAATAGGTGCTGTGGTCAGCCAGCCTTCGCGCTATTTCTTCTTCTACGCCGGTAACGGGCACCTCCCCGCGCCGGGCGGCGGACAGCACGCTTTTAATCAAGGCGCGGATGGCGTGTTCTGCGATTATCTCCCGCGCGCTTTCTACTGCGGGGAGCCGCAAAAGCTCATCCATGCGGGGTAAATTCCGGCGGGGATCACGGGCATTATTCGCGGGGCGACCAGCGTTATGGCTCGGCACTCGTTTTCCTCCTTGCGCGCGTATGGCGGAGACGGACAGGAATCGAACCTGCCAGACCGAGATGCTCGGCCTCACCGGTTTTGAAGACCGGGGCGCCCACCAGGACACGTACGCCTCCGTCTGGCTACTTTACAGATCCCGCGCGCACCCCACCGCCGCCGCCCCACCACTTTCCGGCGGGTAAAATGACCAGCATGACCGAGCAGATTAATTTAACCTCTTTCGCCGCCGGTGGCGGCTGCGCCTGCAAGATTCCCGCCGGGGAATTGGAATCAGCGGTAGAAGGGCTCATCGGCAAGGCCGATCCCAATGTCCTGGTCGGCCTCGACGATGGCGATGATGCCGCAGCGGTCAAGATCGACAACGGCCTCGCCGTGATTTCCACCGCGGACTTTTTCACCCCCATGGTCAATGATCCCTATACCTGGGGCCAGATTGCCGCAGCCAATGCGCTATCCGATGTCTACGCCATGGGCGGCACCCCCATTACCGCCATCAACCTCGTGGGCTGGCCCAATGAAAAGCTTGGCTTGGACATCCTGCGCGAGGTGCTGCGCGGCGGCATGGATAAAGCCACCGAGGCGGGCATTTCCATTACCGGCGGTCACTCCATTACCGCCCCAGAGCCGTTGTACGGCATGGCGGCGACGGGCATCGGCGATCCCGAAAAACTCATGCGCAACGATGCCGCGGAGGCCGGCCTGCCCATTACGCTGACCAAGCCCATCGGCGTGGGCATTTTGAATAATAAGCACAAGGCCACCGGCGAGGTATCCCAAGCAGCCATCGATTCCATGACCGCGCTCAACCGCCAGGCCGCCCAGGATGCGGTCGCCGCCGGTGCGCGCGCGGCCACCGATGTCACCGGCTTCGGGTTACTGGGCCACCTGTACAAGATGTGCCGCGCCTCCGGCGTATCGGCTGAGCTGGACTTTTCCGCGGTCCCCACCGTGGACGGCGCCACCGATGCCCTCGCGGAAGGCTTTATCCCGGGCGGTTCGCGCCGCAACCTGAATTGGGTCCGCCCGCACCTGCAGCCCTCCTCCCTTACGGAGGAAGAGCTAGTGCTGCTTGCCGATGCCCAAACTTCCGGCGGCCTCCTCATCATCGGCGAAGTCCCGGGCTACCCCGTCATCGGCCGCACGACACCGCTTTCTGACGATTCCTACATCACCATTTCCTAAGATGAACCACCGCCTTTTTAGCCTGCCCCTTGCCACCCTCGCCCTCGGTGCGGGCCTTGTCGCCTGCGCCGACGGGAGCACCAACCGCGGCTGCTCACCCATCGAATTATCGGAGCTGCGTACTTCCCTGCCCGACACCCTCATCGGCGCTAACCAGGATCCCGATTCCACCAGCGATGAGAATGACTCCTTCTCCGTGCTCTACGGCGGCGACTCGCCGGAGAAGGTTAGCGTACTGGGCACGAAATACGAGTCCGATAACGAGGCCGTATGCCCCGATGACCCAGATGCGGCGGCAGAGCGCTACTTGGAACTGGTCAATGAGGACATCGATAAGCAAAATGCCGCCCAAGGCCGCGCGGGAAATGAGTACAAACCATTCGATTTCACCGCAGCGGACCGGCATTTTTATTGCTCGGCCTGGGCGGTCGAGGATGCCATCTCGACCACCTGCGTGACCACGGTCCATGACGCGGCGGTCAACTACTATCTCCACCGCGATTCCGAGTCCTTAGAGGCGGAGCAATCGCGCATGCAGGAGATCGGCGAAGAGCTCGCCGATTCCTTTGCCAACCTCGACTGAGCCTGGCTAGCCCTCGCTAGCCTGCGCTGAGCACGTCGGTGGCAAGACCCTGCTCGCGCCGGCGCCGCTCCGCGCGGCGCTTTTGCGGGCCCATCGTGGTGGCCGGGTTCTTGACCGCTTCAAGGCCCGCGTTGAGCACGCCAAAGCGCGTGCACGCGGATCCGGCAAGCAATGATAGGCCCGCGGCCACAGACACGGCGCGGGACTTCGTCGCCGCCGCCACCGCACTGCCCACCCCGCCAGCGGCAATCAAGTATTCCGAGGCGCGCATGAGCTTTCCCGGCGTTCCGTGATGCAATTCCTCGCGCGGCTCCGGCTCCATATTGCTTTCAAGCACCTTCGTCGCCGCGATATCGCTGGCCGCAGCTGCCATTCCTAAGGCACGGGCGGGACCGGCGTGCTTTACCGGAGTGGTCACCATGGCCAGGCCAGAGGCTGCTGCCGAAGCCGAGGACACAAAGACATAGGGCAAGTGCCGCTTCATGTCATTCCACACTGGGTTGGACGTATTAGACAGCAATACCGCCGTATATCCGGCCAGTGGGCCACCGAGCACACCGGTTATCACTCCGGCCGGAGTCGCGGCCTTGCTCAGGCTCGCGCGCAGCCACTTCGGCAGCGGAAATCTCCGCTTGGTCGCGTTATCCACCTCTACCGCGGCCGGAATGGCCGCCGCGGTGGAAAAGCCCGCGAGCAGCCACGATCCGAGCGACATCGGCGAGGTCACCTTGAAGACGCGGAACATATTCAACGCGCGCTCCGGCCGGCCCAGGTCCAAAATCAAAAAGACCGATCCTGCGGCCGCCGCGCCAAAGGCCGCTACCCGCGTGGTCCGGCGCAAAGGTGCGTTGCCTGCGGCCTGTGCACCGGTAGCCAAAAGGCCCGATCCGCCGGCTATACCGCCCAATAAGAAATATCCACCGATGGGCCACTCCCACGGCGGGGCCTTAACCACGGGCCTGCCGTAGTAGGAAGAAAACTCAAAGTCTTCTGCCATCCGCTCCTCTTTGGAGCCATCCTGCGCACCCGCGCCCGGGCGCTTGCGCTTCTTCTTGCGCTTTGGCCCGTCGAAATTACGGTAGCGATTCGGCCGCTCCGGTTGCGGTGGCCGGTACTCATCAAAACCGCTCATTTGCGCCCTCCAATCAAAAAGGAACCCGCCACGGCGAGTGCCATCCCACCGATGGCCTTGGCCGCGGTTTTATACATGTTCGGCAAATCCGCAGTGGGCACGCGCGGGTCCGGCGGCAGGCCATAGACCTCTGGCGAATCCAGCAATAAGAAGATAGAGCCGGTTCCGCCCACGCCATCATTGTCATTGGCGCCATAGAGCCGCGCCTCCGTTATGCCCTGTTCGTGCAGGACGCGCACGCGATCCTTCGCTGCGGCCAGCATGTCCTCATAGGTACCGAACTGGATGGAATCCGTCGGACACGTCTTGGAACAGGCCGGCTGCTCGCCCTGTTTCAGGCGGTCATAGCACATGGTGCACTTCTGGGCGACGCCCACATTCTTAATCGGCATTGCCTCGCCCGGCGTGTGATCCGTGCCTTGGGGCTTGCGCTGCTTGAGCTTTTTGAGCACGTTGATGCCGACGTGCGAATTATCCTGATAATCCACCGTCGCGGTCTTATCGTATTTCAACGACACCCCGCCATCATCGCGGCGTTCGATGACGCCGAAGGGGCAACCCGCAACGCAGGTTCCACAGCCATTGCACACATCATCCTGGACCACCACGGTGCCAAACTCGGTGCGGAATAGCGCACCTGTGGGGCACACGTCCAAACATCCCGCATGCGTGCAATGCTTGCAGACGTCCGAGGACATCAACCACCGGAACGTATCCGTATCCGGCGGAGTGGTATCGACCTCATCCGGCTTTCCGCCGATGGTGGGCATGCCAAGGGAAATAAGCTGTTTTCCCTCTTCGCGTGCCTTTTCGATGCGGTCATTGTTTTGTTCCACAAAGGCCACGTGGCGCCACGTATTAGCGCCCAAAGCGCCGGTGTTGTCATAGGAATTACCGGTGACGTCATATCCCTCTACCGGGTTGCGGTTCCATTCCTTGCACGCCACCTCGCAGGCCTTGCAGCCGATGCACACGGACGTATCGGTGAAAAAGGCCATGCGGCGGTAGGAATCATAGCCGTGCCGGCCCGCGTCCTCGGTCAGTAGATTAGTCATTTACTTACCTTCTTCGCCATCGCTTGCCGTCTCATCATCACTACTATCCGCGCCAGATTGACTGTGCTTTTCGGGCTCGGGGTTATAAGTAAACGAGTCAGGGACCGACAACAAATCATTGCCGGAATCAACGCTCAGCTGCGCCCGCTCCTGATACTGCTTGAGCAGCTTCAAGCGGCCTTCTCCCCTTGGCCGGCGGCCCGGCTGGATATCGCAGGCACCGATCTTTGAGTTCTGAATGAACACATTCGGTTCGAGCGTAAGGCCCAAGAGATCGTTGGCACCGTCACCGACCACAGCGGTGGTCTCGGACTCGCCGTAGTGGAAGGGCAGGCCAATCTGGTGGAATTCTTCCCCATTAACCTTCAGCATCTGCATGCGATCGGTGACCAAGACCTGCGCCTCAATCACGCCGCGCGGCGAGATAATCGTCGCCCACTCGCCATTTTCCAAGCCGCGCTTTGCGGCCAAGTCCTTATCCACCTCGCAGAATAGGCCCGGCTGCAGCTCCGCCAGATAAGGCAGGCGGCGCGACATCGCACCCGAGGTGTACATCTCCGTAAGGCGATAGGTAGAAAATACGAACGGAAAAATCTCCGCACCGGGCATGCCCGGTTCTGGACGCTGCAAGTTATCCGGGCGCTTGATGGTCAAGCGCGTCGGCGATTGCTGCTGCTTATACAGCACGTTGGTCACCGGAGACTCCTGCGGCTCGTAGTGGGTGGGCAAAGGGCCATCGGAAAGCCCGGAAGGCGCAAAGAGCCACCCGCGACCGTCCGCCTGCATGATGAAGGCGTCCGTGCCATCAAGGGCGTCCGGACCGACGGCATCGGCGGGAGCCTTGTACTCGGGCGACTTCGTCACCGGGAAGTCAGGGACGTCATCTCCTACCCACTTGCCCTGGGCCTCGTCCCACCACACGTACTTCTTACGCTCGGACCACGGGGTGCCATCCGGCTTGGCCGATGCACGGTTGTACAAAATGCGGCGGTTAGCAGGCCAGACCCAACCCCACTCGGGCGCGACCTCGTTCTGCTCCGACCCCGGGACCTTGCGCGCGGACTGGTTAACGCCGTCCTTGTACACGCCGGTGTAGATCCAGCAGCCGCCGGAGGTCGTGCCGTCATTCTTCATCTCCACGAAGGTGGGCAAAAGCTCGCCCTTCTTGGGACCATCCAGGTAGTAGCCGTTGATCTCTTTGAGGACGTCCTCCGAGTTCGGCTCGCCTTCCTCATTTTCCACGTAATCCCACGTCACCTTCTGGAGCGGGAGATCGCGCGGATCGGTGGAATCGCGCAGGCGTTCCTTGAGCTTCTTACCCAGCTGGTAGAAGAACCACAGCTCGCTCTTGGCATCGCCTGGCGGCGGTGCCGCCTGGAAGCGCCACTGCAGCATGCGCTGGGTCTGGGTAAAGGTACCGGCCTTTTCCACGTGGGTGGCTGCGGGCATTAAGAAGACCTCGGTTTCGATGTCTTCCGTCTTCAGCTCGCCGTTTTTAATCTCCGGCGCATCCTTCCAAAACGATGCGGTTTCGATTTCCTGGAAATCGCGCACGACCAGCCACTTCAGCGATGCCAAACCGCGACGCTGCATGCCACCATTGGACTGCGCCACCGCCGGATTCTGGCCAAAGACGAAGTAGCCATCTACCTGGCCATTAAGCATGGCTTGCAAGGTTTCGTAGGTGGAATGCGCGCCGGAAATGCGCGGCATGAGGTCATAGCCCCAGTTATTTTCCTTGGTCGCCGCGTCTCCCCAGTAGGACTTCATCAAGGACACGGCGTAATTTTCGCCGATCTGCCAGAAGCCCTTTTGGGACTCATCCCGGATCTCATCCACGAATTCCGGCCACGTCTGCTTTTCCACGCTCGGCATGGGCAGGTAGCCGGGCAGGGAGTGGAAGAGCGTCGGGATGTCCGTGGATCCCTGAATGGAGGCATGCCCGCGCAGGGCCATGATTCCGGAGCCCGGACGGCCCACATTGCCCATCAAGAGCTGCAAAATGGCAGCGGTACGGATGAACTGCGCGCCCAAGGTGTGCTGGGTAAAGCCCAAGGCATAGGCGAAACACGTGGTGTGTTCCGGATCCGAATTCTGCGCAATGGAATCCGCCAAGTAGTAGAAGTCTTCCTGCGCGATGCCGCAGGTTTCTTCTACCAGCTCAGGGGTATAGCGCGCATAGTGGCGCTTGAGAATCTGGAAGACCGAATTCGGGTGCTCCAGGGTGTCATCGCGCTCCACATTCCAGGAAGAACCTTCCGGCTTTTGCACGTACTGCCACGAATCGGTCACGTACGTGCCGGTTTCCGGGTCATAGCCAGAAAACAGTCCGTCCAGTTCCTCGGTGTCCTGGTAGTCCTCCGAGATGATCATCGGCGCATTGGTATATGCAACGACATAATCGCGGAAGTACAGCTCATTCTGGAGCATGTAATTAATGACCGCACCCAGCAGCACCACGTCGGTTCCGCCGCGAATGCCAATGTGGCGGTTGGAGAACGCAGAGGTACGCGTATACCGCGGATCCACGTGAATAATGCGGGCACCACGCTTTTTAGCTTCTACGACCCACTGGAATCCCACTGGGTGGCACTCGGCCATATTCGAACCCTCAATGACGATGCAATCAGCATTCGCCATATCCTGCAGCGGTTGGGTTGCGCCGCCGCGGCCAAACGAAGTTCCTAAACTAGGAACTGTGGCGGAGTGTCATATGCGCGCCTGGTTTTCGAGCTGCACCGCACCGGCAGCGGTAAAAAGCTTCTTGATGAGGTAGTTTTCCTCGTTATCCAAGGTCGCGCCACCAAGGCCAGCGACACCCATCGTGCGGTTTAGAGTCCGCCCCGAGTCATCGGTGTCTTGCCAGCCCTTCCGGCGCGCTTCCAAGAAACGATCCGCGATCATGTCCATCGCGGTGTCTTCATCCAGCTCCTGCCACTCGGTGGAGTGCGGTGCGCGATATTTGATCTTGGTCAAACGCGTTGCGGAGTTGACCAACTGCTCCGACGCCGAACCCTTGGGGCACAAACGCCCGCGCGAAATCGGCGAATCTGGATCGCCCTCAATCTGGATAACCCGGTCATCTTTGACGTATACGCGCTGGGCACAACCGACGGCGCAGTATGGGCACACGGATTGCACCACGCGGTCAGCTTCCACTGTGCGCCCGTGCTTTTCCTTGCTCTTAGAAGACTGCGTATTGATATCCCTGCCAAAGGGATCGCCGCTACGCAGCTGGCGCACAACCGGCCAGTTGAGAGGACTTAAGCGAGACATGACTTTAAATCTATATTTGGGCGGAAAATTTCTCTAGCAAGGTGACCCTAAGCGTTTTTCGCAACTGCGCTGATCGCGCATTCCACGCCCCGCACGACGTCCGCGAGCTCCAGCATCGGGCTGTTTTCTTTATTCTGCTCCTTAATAAACGGCACGTGGATAAAGCCTGCTTTTACCTGCGTATCTTTGAAATGGTGCAGCAGGCCATAAAGCAGGTGGTTGCACACAAACGTTCCCGCGGTGGTCGAGACCCGGGCCGGAATCTCCGCCTCCTGAATCGCTGCGACCATCGCCTTCACCGGCAGAGTAGAAAAGTATGCAGCTGGGCCGCCTTCAACCACTGGTTCATCGCTGGGCTGGTTACCAGCATTATCCGGGATAGAAGCATCCGCGAAGTTGATGCCCACCCGCTCCGGAGTGATATGGCCCCGCCCGCCGGCCTGTCCCAGGCAGACCACCGCGTCCACGTTTTCTTTCTCGGCCACAGCAATGGCCTGCTTCAGTGCTTCACCGAACACTGTTGGCACAGGATGCTTAATAATCTGCGCCCCACCGATTTCATCCGGCAGCCTATCCAGCGCGCGTTCCGTAGGGTTAATCTCTTCGCCGCCAAAGGCATCAAAAGCAGTTACCAGAATCTTCATCATTCCAGTATGGCAGCTAACGGTACCCCGCTGCTTTGATTAAGCGCTGTTCTCTTAGTTTGCGCGTAGTACCCAGCCGCCCTTCGCGCTCACCGGCAGCGGCTTTCACCGGGGCGTTGTGCTCTCGGTGAGCGCGAAGGTGAGGAAGACGAATTCGAGCGGACGGGCAGTGTATTAAATCGAGGGCGACCATTCATCTCCCCTACCCCTCCCTTCGCGCTCACGGGAGATAGGCGATCCAACCGAGCTGATGCTCGCGGTGAGCGCGAAGGGCGGCGTTGCAGGAGGAGGAGATAAAGGGCGAGATGGAGGTCGCAGCTGAAGGTGAAAGCACGAGTGGTTACTGAACCGCTTTATCTACAAAGTGGTCATAGCAATTCACCTGCTGCAAACGAGACCCTTTTTCTTTGCGGTTTGACGCGTGGAATAAAGTGAAACTAGTTGAAGTTGAACAGAACCGTACTCAACAAATAGTCAGACCTGTTCATTTTATTTCTAAAGGACGTTCTATGACACAAAAAGTTTCCTCTCGCTCCAAACTTCCTAGCTGGGCAACGGGGTTTGGCGCGCAAGTCATTGCGGGCCTTATTATCGGCCTCATCCTAGGACTGATCGCATCTGGGATGAATACCGATCCTGACAATCCAGGGTGGTTAACCAACCTGCTCAGCGGTGTCGGTGGCGCCTATGTCCAGCTATTGAAGGTCATGGTTCCGCCGCTTATCTTCGCCGCGGTGGTCACCTCTGTAGCTAACCTGCGCAAGGTTGCCAATGCCGCATCCTTGGCCATTTCTACGTTGGTGTGGTTCGCCATTACGGCGTTCTTCTCCGTCATCGTGGGCATCGTCGTGGCATTAGTCATGAAGCCCGGTGCTGGCACGAGCGTCGATGCATCCGCTGCAGAGGATCCGTCAAGCGTTGGTTCGTGGACTGCCTTCTTTGAGCAGCTCCTGCCACAAAACTTCTTTGGCCTTACCGCCTCTGCCAGCGATGGCGAAATATCGCTGAACTTCGGTGCGCTTCAGCTGCTGGTTATCTCCTTGGCCATTGGCATTGCCGCCGTACAGACCGGTAAGGCAGCCGATCCCTTCCTGCACTTTACGGAGTCCTTCCTCAAGGTCATCCAGAAGGTCCTGTGGTGGATTATCCGCCTGGCACCGATTGGTACCGCAGCGCTCATTGGTAAGGCAGTTGCTACCTACGGCTGGGACGCACTTGGCTCCCTGGGCAAATTCGTCTTGGCAATGTATGTGGGCCTGGCAATCGTCTTCGCCGTGGTCTACCCAGCGGTACTGAAGTTCAACAATATCTCGGTCACGGGCTTCTACAAGCGCATTTGGCCGGTAACGTCCTTGGGCTTTGTCACCCGCTCCTCTATGGGTGTTATGCCCGCAACGCAACGCTTCAGCGAACGCGCCTTAGGCGTTCCCACCGAGTACGCGTCCTTCGCAGTGCCACTCGGCGCTACTACGAAGATGGATGGCTGCGCCTCTGTCTACCCTGCTGTTGCTGCGATTTTCGTCGCGCAATTCTATGGCGTGGACCTAGACTTCACGCAATACCTGCTCATCATTTTCGTCTCCGTTATTGGTTCCGCGGCTACCGCGGGTACCACTGGCGCGACAGTCATGCTCACGCTGACTCTGTCCACGCTGGGCCTCCCTTTGGCCGGCGTTGGTTTGCTGCTGGCCATTGAGCCCATCATTGACATGGGCCGTACGGCACTCAACGTCACGGGTCAGGCATTGTGCGCGACGGTCGTCGCCAAGCGCGCGGGCATCCAGAACCAAGAGGTCTGGGATGAAGCCGAAAATGGCGTCAAGCACATCATGGAGGAAGACTCCGACGAGGAAGTAAGCGTCAAGGCTTAATAAACGAAAATAAAGGCCCAGGGCACAGCGCCTTGGGCCTTGGGCCTTTATTTATTGCCGGAATGGAAGTGGGCGGCGATGCGCAACACCAGCCGGCTCCACGTGGATAAATACGCTGCATCCGGCGAAAAGCTCGTCGAGGGCGACTTCGACGTCATCGGCAATCTCGTGTGAGTAGAGCACGCTCCAGTCCGCTGGCACCTCCATGGTCAGGTAGACCATTCTTTGCCTGCCGGAGGCTACCGTACGCCGATCCGTGAAAGTCACGGACTTTTCTTTTTCCAGTTCAGCTAAGAGATCCCAAATTTGATCTTGTTCTTCTTGCGGAAGGGCCTCAGAAAGCAGGCTGCTGACGGAATCGCGCAAAATCTTAAATCCCGTCCACAAGATATTGATGCCAATGGCCAAGGCCACAAGCGCATCAAGCCACAACCAGCCCGTAAGATACACCGCAGCCATGCCGACGAGAACGCCGGCGGAGGTCCACACATCCGTAATCAGGTGGTGCCCATCCGCATTTAGCGTCGCAGACCGGTAGCGCTTGCCCGCCTTAATCAGGGCCAAACCGACGCCCAAATTAAGTATCGAGGACAATAGCGACAGCGCTAAGCCCCAACCGCCTTCTTCAACGGGCTGGGGAGTAAAAAGGCGTTGGACTGCGGTGTAGATGATGGCTCCTGCCGCAATGAAAATCATCGCCCCTTCTACCAACGCGGAAATATACTCCGCCTTACCGTGGCCAAAGTGGTGATTATCATCGGCAGGCTTAGCGGCAATACGCAAGGCGCAATAACCCGCGATGGCTGCCACAAGGTTCACGAGGGATTCGAGGGCATCAGAGAAGAAACCAACCGAGCCCGTCAGCCACGCCGCCAAGGATTTCAGGACAATTGTCGCTACCGCCGCGGCGATGGACAACATCATAAAGCGCTCTAAAATACGCTGCTCAGAACTTAAAGAAAACAAGGTCTACTACTCTCCCTTCGGCAACCAGAATCAGTCCGAAGGTCTCGTTCGCATCGATGCCTCGATGCTGAGTGGCCGGGCCTTTAAGCCAGTGTGTCGACCAGTCATCGCGGCGCAGTAAGCGCCGTAGGAACTACTCCCCTTCTAGGTTCACAGGTTAGCAGACGGCGAGAATCCTTAAACATTCAAGCAAATCCTTGATCCGCCCTAGCGAACGCGAGGAGCCCATATAGACGAAAAATCTCCCTACGAACCAGAAGGTTTCTCACCATCTGGCTCGTAGGGAGTAATTGAGGCTTTTGCCTAGTTTAGTGCTGACCCTCTGCGAACTCTTCGACCAACTTAGCGTTGAATGCAGGCAGGTCATCCGGGGTACGGGAGGAGACCAAGCCCTGGTCGCAGTGGACCTCTTCGTCAACCCAGGTAGCACCTGCATTGCGGAGATCGGTCTGCAGGGACGGGAAGGACGTCAAGGTACGGCCCTTGAGAGCCTCTGCATCGGCTAGAATCCAGCCGCCGTGGCAGATAGCGCCCAAGGGGCGGTCCTCGCCCATGTGCTTGCGCACGATGCTAACGGCTGCCTCATCCAGGCGGATGAGGTCAGCGTTATTGGTGCCACCAGGCAGGATGATGCCGTCGAAGGTCTCACCCTCGGAGTCCTTGGTCGTAGCATCAACGCTAATCTCGGTACCGTTCTTGCCCGTAATGGTGCCGGCCTTAGGAGCCAGAACCTTCACAGTAGCGCCGGCCTTCTGCACGGCCTCTAGCGGAGAGGTCAGCTCGGAGTCTTCAAAGTCATTCGTAGCAATGATTGCGATCGTCTTGTTTTCTAGCTCAGCCATTATTATGGCCTCCTTATTGTTGTCGGGTACGCAGATAGGATAACTCTACATTCGCGCGCTCGCCACGTTCACTACCGCGACCTGCAACAAGCTAGGTTTTAGCCGCCGATTTTGAAGTCACACACGTCGCCATCGTGCATGATGTAGTCCTTGCCTTCTTGGCGGACCTTGCCGTTGGCTCGCGCTTCGGCCATTGAGCCAGCAGCAACAAGATCGTCGAAGGAGACGATTTCTGCCTTGATGAACTTCTTTTCAAAATCGGTGTGGATTACGCCAGCGGCCTGGGGTGCGGCAGCGCCTTGCTTAATGGTCCACGCGCGGGCTTCCTTTTCACCAGCGGTGAGGTAGGTTTGCAGGCCCAAGGTGGAGAAACCAGCCTTGGCCAAGGTAGCCAAGCCGGGCTCTTCTTGGCCTACTGCCTCGAGCAGCTCGCTTGCCTCGTCCTCATCCAGCTCCAAGAGCTCGGACTCGGTTTGTGCATCGAGGAAGACGCAATCTGCTGGGGCGACGAGCTGGCGCAGTTCGTCCTTCTTGGTGGCATCGGTAAGCACAGCCTCGTCCGAGTTAAAGACATAGAGGAAGGGCTTAGCCGTCATCAGGTGCAGCTCGCGTACGAGGGAAAGATCAATCTCGCCGGTCTTGGCGGCGGCGAAGAGGGTGCGGTCATCCTCTAGGATTTCCTGCGCCTTCTTGGTGGTCTCCACAACAGGCGCCAAGTCCTTATTCTTCCGGGCATCCTTTTCTAGGCGCGGCAGGGCCTTCTCGATGGTCTGCAGATCCGCCAGAATCAGCTCTGTATTAATAACGGAAATGTCATTGCCGGGATCTACCTGGCCATCGACGTGGATGACATTGTCATCAGAAAAGGCGCGGACCACCTGGCAGATAGCGTCGGCCTCGCGGATATTGGCTAGGAAGGCGTTTCCCATACCCTCGCCCTGCGAGGCACCTGCGACGATGCCGGCAATATCCACGAAGGACACGGTCGCCGGCAAGATGCGCTCGGAGTTGAACATCTTGGCGAGGGCGTCCAAACGGGGATCCGGCAGCTCCACCAAGCCCACGTTGGGCTCGATGGTGGCGAATGGGTAATTAGCCGCCAAGATTTCGGAACGGGTCAGGGCATTAAACAAAGTGGACTTGCCCACATTGGGCAAGCCGACGATTCCTAGTGTAAGACTCACGGGGCTAATCCTAACGCACCTACCGCGTTATGAGGCAAGATGGTGGGGTGAGTTCTGATAAGCAACCGACACCCGAAAAGCCGCAGGCGAGCCCGGGCGATAAGATGGACGGTGACTTCGACACCAGCCAATTGGACGATGTATCTCCACATCCCCCGGGTAATCAGGTCGATCGCTCCGTCATTGCGGGCGAAATGGTGAAATCGACCTCCCTGTGGGCCGTGCGCCTGCTGATAATCGGCGTTTTCCTTTTTGCTGTATATCAGGTCCTGGGTAGCTTCTGGCAGGGCATCCTTCCAGTGCTCTTGGCTCTTATTATCTGTACAGTGCTTAACCCCATGGCGCGTTGGATGCGAACAAAGGGACTACCCGCGGGCCTGGCAGCGATTGTGACGATCCTGCTCTCTTCAGCCGCCGTCGGTGGGCTCATAGCCTCGGTGGCACCGGACTTCATACGGCAATCCCAGTCGCTCTACCTACAAACGGTCTCCGGCATCCAGCAGCTCCAGGTTTGGGCCCAGGGCCCACCCCTGAACCTCGATAGCGACGATATGAGCACCTATATCGACGAGGCCGCAGGCTGGTTGCAGGAGCGTGCGGGCGTTATCGCCGGGTCTGTATTTACGGGTATCGGCAATGCCACCTCATTTTTCGTCACTGTATTCATTGTCTTGGTGCTCACCTTCTTCTTCCTCAAGGACGGCACCAAATTCCTGCCGTGGCTGCGCGATGCCACCGGGCGGCGCGCCGGCTGGCACCTCACGGAATTGCTCACGCGCGCCTGGAATACCCTGGGCGGATTCATTCGGGCACAGGCGGTGGTCTCGCTTATCGATGCCATCTTTATCGGCCTCGGCCTCGTGCTTATCGGCGTGCCCTTGGCGATGTCCCTGGCAATCATCACCTTCATCGCCGGCTTCATCCCGTTCGTCGGCGCCATTGTCTCCGGCGCGCTCGCGGTGGTTATCGCCTTAGTGTCTTTGGGCTTTACCCAAGCACTGTTGGTCTTGGGTCTCGTTCTTTTGGTCCAGCAACTTGAAGGCAATGTCCTCTCGCCGTGGCTGCAGGCTAAGGCCATGAACCTGCACCCAGTCATTGTTTTGGTCTCCGTCATCGTCGGCTCCGCGCTCTTTGGACTCATCGGTGGATTCTTGGCCGTGCCGACCGCCGCCATGATCGCGGTGGCTTATCGCTACGTCCAAGACATGATGAAGCTGCAGTCCGGGGAAAAGCACTCCTCCGAGCTCAACTACTCCACCGTCGCGGGCTATCTCATCGGCCGCTATACCGAAGAGCAAGCGCAGTACAAGCGCGAGCAATGGCGCAAGGTCCCAGAACACGCCAACCCCGATATCGCCGGCGCCGACGCGGCTTCCGATGGCGATTCCACCACGCTCGACGCCTCCGTCGACGTCGATTCCACCCCGGAGGACTATGACGAACCGAGCATGCGCTCCAACCTACGCCGGGCGCGGGATGCCTTTGAAAATCTTTTGAACGGAGATTCGAAAAAATAGTGTGCTGTGTCGGCAGCACGTGTCATAGTGGATTCCATGACATCCACTTTGCCCGTGCTGCTGCTGTTTATCGGTCTCCTATTGGGCGCCGTTCTGGGATGGTTGGCCCACTCTCATTCCACCTCCCGCTCCGCACCGAGCGAGGAGCACCGGGCGCTGCAAGAATCCCAGCGCCGCCAGGCCGAGCTGCAACCGCTGGAAAAGGCCATGGATAGACTTGGATTCCAGCTCCAAGAATTGGAAGAAGATCGCACCGCCCACTTGGCCTCCCTGTCCAGCCAAGTGCAGGCGGTGACCCGCACCTCGTCCCGGCTAACAGAGCGCACGGATCAGCTCGTTACGGCTCTACGCTCACCCAATGTGCGCGGGCGGTGGGGCGAGATTCAGCTAGAGCGCGTCGTCGAACTCGGCGGCATGAGACGGCACGTAGACTTCGATACCCAAGTCTCTGCCCCCTTAAACGGCCGCATCGTGCGCCCAGATATGCTCATCAACTTGGCCGGTGGCAGGCATATCATCGTCGATGCCAAGGTCCCATTTTCTTCTTACCTCGATGCGCTAGAAACCGAGGATCCAGAAGAACACGCCGGCTACCTGCGCCGCCACGCGCATCAGCTGCGCAGCCACATCCAGGCGTTGTCCCACAAGGACTATATTGAGGCCTTCCAACCCACCCCGGAATTCGTGGTGCTCTTCGTGCCCGCAGATCCCTTCCTCGATGCTGCTTTATCGGTCGATCCTGAGCTCATCGAGTTTGGTTTTGAGCGCAACGTCGTCATCGCCACCCCGAGCTCCCTCTTCGCGCTTTTGCGCACGGTAGCTATGGGTTGGCACCAAGAAGATATTTCCACCAAGGCAAAAGAAGTCCAACGCTTGGGACGCGAGCTCTATTCGCGGCTCAATACCCTTTCGGAGCACTACGGCAAGGTGGGTCAAAACCTCGAAAAGGCAGTAGAAGCCTATAATTCCACGCTCTCCTCGCTGGATTCGCGCGTGGGCGTGACTGCCCGCAAGCTGCACGAAATGGAGATCCCCGGCCGCACGAACAGGGCACCGCGCGAGCCCTCCCCCATTGATACGTGGCCGCGCGGGACAAATTCTTCATAAATTCTAGGCAGGTTTACTGCGTGGATATAGCCATTGGCCCGCGCCAGACGGTAGGATTTTGCGACGTGTCACTAGCCAAACAACGAAAGCCAACCGCCGCGCAAAGCCTGAGCATGCCGAACATCTCGCTGCTGAAGGGCCTTGGGCTATTGGCGGCACTTTTGCTCACCGGCGCATTGATTTCCATTCTTGCCGGCTCCATAGGCTGGATGTACTTTGCCTTCCTCATCATCAGCTCGCTACTCATAGCGCTCATCGTTGAGGAGCGGGGATTATTCCTGTCCATCGCGTCCATCCCCATTTTGTACGCGGTAACCGTGGTGACGGCGGGAATCTTCATCACCAAGTCCAATGCTCCAGAAGGCACCAGTTTTTCTAAAACGTCGCTGCTCACCTCGGTGTATCCGCTGGTCCAGAACTTCGTGTGGTTGCTTATCGCGGTTCTCGGCGCGACGGCAATCGGCGTTTTGCGCTGGATTCGCTTCCGCAAGGCCGCACAGCGCGCTGTGAATCAGCAAAGGGTCTCGCGGCGCGCGGACATGAAGCGGGATCGTCAGAACCGCGCTGAGCGGCTTTCCGTGGCGGAACTCATGGCGCGTAATAGATCCGAAAACCCGCAGGCCTCATCCCCACGCGCCTCTCGCCGCAGATCGCATGCACAGGCGCAACCTCCGCAGAAGCCGCAGGACCGCATCCGCGGCCGCGACCGAGAAGAGCGTCGTCGCGAGCAACAGGCGGAACGCGAAAATCGCTTGCAGCCCGATCCGAACCGGCGCGCGGGGGACGTGATACCACCGGCCCCCGAAACAGGTCCCACTTCCTCGATAAAAGACACTGCCAAGAAGCAGCGTTGGGACGATAACCTCTACGAATAAACTAAACCGTGAGCCCTCGGCACTCTTTAAGAGGCCACCAGGCTCACGGTTATCGTTGTTTTAGGCGTTGCAGCGCTAGGTGCGCGCGGGACGCAGATCACGCGGCAGCGCAAAGGTAATGGATTCCGTAGAGGTGGTTACTTGCTCCACGTCATTAAAGCCGCGATCATCCAAGTATTCGAGTACTTCGCGCACCAAGAGTTCCGGCACGGAGGCGCCACAGGTCACACCAACGGTCTCTACGCCGTCTAACCACGATTCATCGATTTCTGCGGCGAAGTCCACCAAGTGGGAGTCGCGCGCGCCTGCCTCGAGTGCGACTTCTACGAGGCGCACCGAGTTGGACGAGTTTTTTGACCCCACCACGATCATCAGATCGCACTTCGGCGCGATGGCCTTGACGGACTCTTGCCGGTTTTGAGTGGCGTAGCAAATATCATCTGATGGCGGGTTTTCCAGGTGCGGGAAACGCTCGCGCAGTTTATTGACGATGACGACGGTCTCATCCACCGAGAGCGTGGTCTGCGACAGCCAGATGAGTTTTTCATCCTGCAAGTAATCTGGCAGCTTGTCCACGCCGTCGACGCCATCGACCAGGTGTGTGACATCGGGGGCCTCTCCCGCGGTGCCCTCTACCTCTTCGTGGCCTTCATGACCCACGAGGAGGATGTGGTAACCATCGCGCTCGAAGCGCTGGGCCTCCTTGTGCACCTTGGTAACCAAGGGGCAGGTGGCATCCAGGGTCAATTGCTTGCGCTCTTGCGCCTGATTGCGCACCGCCGGGGAGATGCCGTGGGCAGAGAATACGAGGTGAGCACCCTCTGGGGCTTCGGATGCCTCTTCAACGAAGATGACTCCGCGCTTGGCCAGAGATTCAACGACATAACGGTTGTGGACGATTTGCTTGCGCACATAAATGGGTGCGCCGTATTTTTCTAGCGCCTTTTCTACAGTCTCGACGGCGCGGTCCACTCCAGCGCAGTAACCGCGCGGTGCCGCGAGGAGAACATTTTTACCATCAGTCATGCCTCCCAGAGTATCGAAAGGTAAAGCAAAACAATAGTAAGGGCTATCCAGCAGCAAAAGCGCCCATCTAGGCCACCCAAGCGGGGCGGTGCTTGTCCGGAGCACCTACACTAAAAGGCACCGTATGGTGCTGTAGATGGAAAGGGTGGGTGCGTGAACCAACCGGCAAATACTCCAGAGACCCCGTGGCCTGTAGGCCAGGTCAATGACCAGGTGAAGGGGTGGATCGAGCGCCTTGGATATCTGTGGGTGGAAGGCCAATTAACGCAGATCAATTACAAGCCCACGTGGAAGCTGTCTTATCTCACCCTACGCGATGTGCAGCAGGAAAAGTCGGTGCAATTGACCTGCTCGTCCTCAATGCTGCACAACTTGCCCACGCCGCTAAAAGATGGCGACCGCGTCATCGTGCACGGCAAGCCCGCGTTTTATGCCGGCCGCGGATCCTTTTCCTTGTGGACCACGGAGATCCGGCACGTGGGCATCGGCGATTTATTGGCGCGCATTGAAAAGCTGCGCGCACAGCTCGCCGCAGAAGGCCTCTTTGATCCCGCGCGCAAGCGCCCACTTCCCTATCTCCCGCAGAAGATCGGCCTGATTACTGGCCGCGGTTCTGCCGCCGAGCGCGATGTCATGGCGGTCGCCCGCGACCGGTGGCCGGCCGTGCAATTCCGCGTCATCAATACCGCTGTTCAGGGGGCAAATACCGTCCCCGAAGTGGTTTCGGCCCTGCAGGAGCTCGACGCCGATGCAGATATTGATGTCATCATCATCGCCCGTGGCGGCGGTTCTGTCGAAGACCTTTTGCCTTTTTCTGAAGAAGCCCTGCAACGTGCCGTCGTGGCCGCCAGCACGCCGGTGGTCTCCGCGATTGGCCACGAGCCGGATAGCCCGGTGCTGGATAATGTCGCAGACTTACGCGCGGCTACACCCACGGACGCCGCCAAGCGCGTGGTCCCTTCGGTGGCAGAGGAACGGGCGGTTATCGCAGAGGCGCGTTCCCGCATGGCAGCGGCGTTGCGCGGCTGGGTAGAACGCGAGCGCCGTGGATTAGATAATATCCGTTCCCGGCCGGTATTGGCCGATCCGATGACCCCGATCCGCGCTCGGCGTGAAGAAGTCGAGCGCATGCGTACGAGTATGCGCCGCGAATTGCGGGTGTTGTTAGACCGCGAGACCCGGCACGTGGAGTCCCTTCGCGCACGGGTTTCTGCTTTAGGCCCTTCGGCGACGCTTGCCCGTGGGTATTCTATTGTTCAAGTCTTGCCCAAAGATGGCAGCGATCCGGAGGTAGTTAGCTCCTATGAGCAATCACCGCCCGGCGCGCAATTGCGCATTCGCGTGGGCGATGGTTCCATCACCGCCGTATCCATGGCCTCCCAGGCCGCCGATTAGCCAGAAATAGTAGGAGAATTGCTGATGTCAGATGAAACCATTGGTTCCGGCCAGCCGAGCCAGGATGCCTTTACTCCCGTAGAGGAATTGAGCTACGAACAGGCGCGCGATGAGCTCATTGAAACCGTCAAGATTCTAGAGCTCGGCCAAATGGGCTTGGACGAGTCCCTGAAGTACTGGGAGCGCGGCGAGGCACTTGCTCGCACGTGCGAATCCCACTTGGATGGCGCCTCTAAGCGCGTGGAAGATGCTCTCGAAAAGGCGGAAAACAACGAGCAACAGGCCGAGGAGGGTGAAGAGTAATGCAGATTTATGGTTACCCGGGAAAGCGGATTGATTTCGTATCCAAATCGGCATCGGCAGGCTCCATCATGGGCGGCGATTCCCGCGCGTTGGTAGAGGAATTTTTCGGGCCGGCGCATACCATCACCCAGGTTTCGACCACCGAGGAGGAACTGAGTTACTTTTCCCAGTCCATCGTGCTGCTGCTTGCCGATGCCAAGGTGGTCCAAGTCTCCATCTACCCGCAGCGTTCCCAGCGCGAGCGCGTGGACGTCTACCTAGAAAAGACGCGCCTGAGCGGGCTAGATGCGGCTGCCTTGGAAGAAGCCGCCGGTGATACTGAGGGAATCACGGTGAAAGCAGACGATGAGGGGCTCAGCGAGGTTACTTTCCGCTTATAGGCTTGGCCTTGATGAAGGCCTCGGTCGCGGCGGCGAATTCTTCATCGGGGGCTGCGCCGGAGATGATGAGGCGGGCATCGCCTAGGTCAGCGATCCACAAGCGGCGCACTGAATCGTCGTCGCTCGCCAGCACGCGCACTTGGTGGCCGGCTACCTCGCGCGTGGAGTTCAGCCCGCGATAGTTAGCGTCGTATTTTTCGCCCGCGTCTTCTGCAGAAACCTGGGTTTGGGTGGATTCCACGTAGTTTCCATCTGCGGTAAGCCAGCTGACGACAGTGGCTGTCTCGCCTCCTAGCTGCGAACGTCGGGCCGCATTGGCCTGCCAGCCTTCGGGCATCTGGGGATCTCGGATGGCGCCAACACCGGCGCGGGCCTGCGTATCCAGGAAGGTCTCCTCGTCTACCTCTTGGACTGGGCCTTGCGCTGTTTCCGGATTCACCGAGCAAAGCCCGGTTGCGCCCACCACAAGCAACATCATGAGGACCACTATGGAAAGGGACAAAATGATGTCGCGAGCGCCTTCGAAAATCTTCGGTCTTTGTTCTGCTGCCACGCGCCTTAGTATCGCATGAGCCGCCGTGAAAGTGCCACATGCCTCCCGCGTGTGCACATTCGCGCCGATAATGCTCCCCCGAGAGAGGAAAATCCCCACAAAAGGGGCCCCAAATCGGACCTATTGACACCAAAAAGTGCCAGAATAGGAAAAGTAGAACACTAAGCGCGTGGGAATTACCCCCACGGTGAGAAAACATGGAAGGCAACCACTACACATGTCCGAAAATACTTCTTATTTGCCCGACCGTAACTTGGCCATGGAGCTGGTGCGCGTGACCGAAGCCGCCGCCTTGGCCTCTGGCCGCTGGGTTGGTCGTGGCATGAAGAATGAGGGCGATGGCGCGGCAGTCGATGCCATGCGCAAGCTGATTAACTCCGTAGCAATGAAGGGCGTTGTTGTCATTGGTGAGGGCGAAAAGGATGAGGCCCCGATGCTCTTCAACGGCGAAGAGGTCGGCACCGGCGAGGGCGCGGCGATGGACATTGCCGTGGACCCCGTGGATGGCACGCGGCTGATGGCCGAGGGCCGCCCCAATGCCATTTCCGTAATCGCCGCTGCAGAGCGCGGCACCATGTATGACCCATCCGCAGTCTTCTACATGGAAAAGATCGCCGTTGGACCTGAAGCCGTCGGATCCATCGATATCAACCAGTCCGTGCAGTGGAATATCGAATCTGTTGCCAAGGCAAAGGGCCTGCGCACCGCCGATATCACCGTGGTGGTATTGGACCGTCCGCGCCACGATAAGCTCATCCAAGAGATCCGTGAGGCAGGCGCCAAGGTACGCCTCATCATGGACGGCGATGTGGCGGGTGCCATCGCCACCTGCCAGGATTCCAATTCCATCGACATGATGATGGGCATCGGCGGTACCCCTGAGGGCATCATCACCGCCTGCGCCATGCGGTGCATGGGTGGCGAAATCCAGGGCAAGCTGTGGCCAAAGGATGAAGAGGAAGCAGAAAAGGCCCGCGCCGCCGGCCACGACTTGGACAAGGTCTTAGGCACCAATGACTTGGTCTCCTCCAAGAACTGCTACTTCGCTGCCACCGGCGTGACCAACGGCGACATGCTGCGAGGTGTCTCCTACCGCAATAATGGCGCCTCCACCCGTTCGCTGGTCATGCGTTCCAAGTCCGGCACCATCCGCTACGTCGATTCCTTCCACAAGCTGGCAAAGCTGCAGGAATACTCCGTCGTGGACTACTCGGACCCCACCAAGAACTAAACCTCACCCCCAAATGGCGGGGCGGGCTCGGGCTTTTCGTGCTCTAGTTTTTAGCTTTTCGCCATACTGGGGGTAGACGCACACAATCAATTAACCGAGGTGATTTTCATGACCGAATACCGTACCGAACATGACACTATGGGCGAGGTTAAAGTTCCCGCTAATGCCCTGTGGCGCGCACAGACCCAGCGCGCGGTAGACAACTTCCCCATCTCCGGCCGCGGCCTAGAAGATGCGCAAATCCGCGCACTCGGCCTGCTCAAGGCGGCATGCGCACAGGTCAACAAGGACTCCGGCAGCCTAGATGCGGAAAAGGCAGACGCCATTATCGCCGCTGCGAAGGAAATCGCGGAAGGCAAGCACAACGATGCCTTCCCCATCGATGTGTTCCAGACCGGCTCCGGTACCTCCTCCAATATGAACACCAACGAGGTCATCGCCTCCTTGGCACAGAAGCAGGGCGTAGAGGTTCACCCGAACGATGACGTCAACATGGGCCAGTCCTCCAATGACACCTTCCCCACCGCTACCCACGTGGCGGCCACGGAAGCAGCCGTCAATGACCTCATTCCGGGCCTGAAGGTGCTCCACGAGTCCCTGACCAAGAAGGCGAAGGAATTCGCGGACGTTGTCAAGGCCGGCCGCACCCACCTCATGGACGCTACCCCCATCACCCTGGGCCAGGAGTTCAGCGGCTACGCCCGCCAGGTGGAGCTCGGCATCGAGCGCATCGAGGCTACCCTCCCGCGCTTGGGCGAACTCGCCATCGGTGGTACCGCCACCGGCACCGGCCTGAACACCTCCGCTGAATTCGGTGGCAAGGTGACCGAGGAGCTCAAGAAGCTCACCGGCGTTGAGAACCTGAAGGAAGCTGAAAACCACTTCGAGGCACAGGCTAACCGCGACGGCCTTGTAGAGTTCTCCGGAGCCATGCGCTCGGTGGCTGTATCCTTCAACAAGATTGCCAATGACCTGCGCATGCTGGGCTCCGGCCCGCTGACCGGCCTGGCAGAAATCCACCTGAAGGACCTGCAGCCTGGTTCTTCCATCATGCCGGGCAAGGTCAACCCGGTTATCCCTGAGGCAGTCACCATGGTGGCCGGCCAGGTTGTGGGCAATGACGCAGCCGTTGCCTTCGGCGGCGCGCAGGGCCAGTTCGAGCTCAACGTCTTCATCCCGATGATGGCGCGCAACGTGCTCGAGTCCGCTCGCCTACTGGCTAACTCCGCCCGCGTCTTTGCCGAGAAGTGCGTCGACCACATCGAGGCCAACGAGGAGCGCATGAAGCACTTCGCGGAGTCCTCCACTTCCATCGTGACCCCGCTGAACTCCGCCATCGGCTACGAGAACGCCGCTAAGGCCGCAAAGCACGCCCTCAATGAGAAGATCACAGTCCGCCAGGCCGTTATCGACTTGGGCTTTATTGACGGCGAGAACCTCACTGAGGAAGAGCTGGACAAGCGCTTGGACGTATTGAGCATGACCAACCGCGAGCGCGACAATATTTAATCTAGTCCGCGTTTAGCGCTACAACCCCCGCTCGGAAATCACTTTTGAGCGGGGGTTTTCGCATGCCTCGACGCGCTTGCCAGGCATGGTAAGCGCGGGTAAAGAAAGGGGACATCGGCAAGCGCATGCTGTGACCCCCACCATAAATTCAGCGTACACATCTACAAAATCACCCATTTTGCACTTGGTGCAAGTTTGCACCGAGTGTAAAGTTGCATTCTGTGCAAGAAGAACTATCACTACGCGAGCAGAAACGCCTAGAAACGCGGCTACGCATCGAGGATGCCGCCACAGAATTGGTGGATAAGCATTCCTTTGGCGAGGTCACTATTGAAGAGATCTGCGAACTAGCCGGTATTTCTCGGCGCACATTTTTTAATTATTTTGATTCGAAGGAATCCGCCGTGCTTGGGGCGCCAAGCGCTGACTTCACCGCGGAAATGCGCGAGTATTTCCTCCATGAACCCACCACCGACATCATGGAATTAGTCCTTAACCTGGTGGAACAGCACATGGAGGGCCATCACGTTAATCCCACGATTCGGGAGAGACGCAAGCGCATTGCTAATGACCCAGAGGCGGCCGCCGCCTCCATTAGCCGCAAGCGGGCGAAATCCATCGAGCTTATTGGGCTCATTGAGGAGCGCCTTAACCAAGAACCGGAATTGCGCATCCTCGAGGGCCATTCAGCGGCAACGGAGGCCATGGTCATCGCCGGTGTAGTCCGCGAGGCCCTGTGGCTTTCCATCGCCGCCCCTGATAGCGATTGCAGCGACGCCCTGAGTTCGCGTCTTAATGATTCACTGAAGTTGATTAATGATGTTATGAAAGGAATCCGATGGTAGATACAGCCGAAAAGGCTCCTGCGCAGGGCCAGTCGCGGGCGGATAACCTGGGGCTCATTTTCTCTGCGCTGGTGCTCACCATGTTGATGAGCTCACTGGGCCAGATGATTTTCTCTTCCGCTTTGCCAACGATCGTTGGTGAGCTTGGCGGCGTTGACCACATGAGCTGGGTCATCTCCGCATTCCTTGTCACCATGACCATCGCCATGCCAATTTCCGGCAAGCTGGGTGACATGTTGGGCCGCAAGTGGCTCTACATTGGCGGCATCGCCGTCTTCGTCGTGGGCTCTGCCATCGGTGGTTTTGCCGATTCCATGACGGTTCTCATCATCGCCCGCGCCGTGCAAGGCTTCGGTGCTGGGTTCATGATGATTTCCTCGCAGTCCATCATCGCCGAGGTCACCTCTTCCCGCGAGCGCGGCAAGTTCATGGGCATCATGGGCGGCGTCTTCGGCCTGTCCTCCGTCCTCGGCCCCGTCTTGGGTGGCTGGTTTACTGATGGCCCTGGCTGGCGTTGGGGCATGTGGATGAATATTCCACTCGGCCTGCTGGCCATGGTGGTCTGCATCTTGGTGCTCAACCTGCGCGTGGGCCAGGCCGATATGAAGCGCTTTGACTGGCTCGGTGCCACCTTCATCGCCATTACTACCGCTTCCCTTATCCTCATGACCACTTGGGGCGGCACCGAGTACGACTGGGATTCCACCATGATCCTCACTCTCGGCGCCATTACCCTCGTCGGCGCGATCGTTACCACCATCGTGGAATTGCGGGCTGCCGAACCGCTTATCCCGGTCCGCCTCTTCAAAAACCGCAACATGGCCCTGACTACCCTATCCGGCGTCATCCTGGGCCTGGCCATGTTCGGGGTGCTGGGCTATATGCCCACCTACCTGCAAATGGTCCACACTCTATCACCCACTAACGCTGGCCTAATGATGATGCCGATGATGATTGGACTTATCGGCACCTCCACCGGCGTCGGTTTCATCATCGCCCGCACCGGCCGCTACAAAATCTACCCCCTTATCGGCTTGGTCATTACCGCCGGTGCACTCTTTTGGATGTCCCGCTTGTCGGTAGACACATCGCTCACGCAACTCGGCTTCGAGTTCCTCGCCTTCGGCATCGGCCTGGGCATGGTCATGCAGGTGCTCGTTCTCATCGTCCAGAACTCCTTCCCGCTCTCCCAGGTGGGTACGGCAACCGCGGCGAATAACTTCTTCCGCCAGATCGGTTCTGCCCTAGGTGCTTCCCTGGTCGGTTCCATGTTCATTAACAACATGCAGGATGAGATGGCCAACCGCCTGCCGCAGGCCATCCAGCAGCTGGGACCTGAGGGCGCGGCCTATGCCGAGAAGTTTGGCAATGGCGAGGGCAATGCCAATAGCCTGACCCCGGACTTGGTGTCTTCCTTGCCAGAGCCGCTCAGGCAGGCAGTATTAAATTCCTATAATGACGGACTCACCCCGGTCATCGCGCTGATGGTCCCGCTCGTCATCGTCGCCCTCTTGGTCCTGCTTCCCCTGCGTGAAGAGCGCCTGAAGGAGACGATCGATTAATGTCGCTCAACCCCGCAGAAACCGCCGCCACCAGTAGGGAGCTCCATGCGCTGCGCGGTAGCCTGCCGCTTGCCGATGCCCCCATCGAGTCCTCCCTCGGCTACCAGGCTGGCGGCCTCGCGGAGGTGCTCGATATTGAGGCAAGCCCCATCGAGGTATGGCGCACCCGCGATTACCTCGTGGCCTTGGCAGAGCGCCAAGGCATCAAAGTGCCGCCGTTTAGCCGCCTGAGCGATTTCATGCGCCCACAGGCACAGAAGTGGTTTGGGCGCTGGGAGCTACCCGCAGTCTAGGAGCGCACTTTTGCTCCCCCGCCTGGTTGATCGCCTAGCTTGGGAAAACAAATAAAGGCCGTAGCGCCGCCGGGATGATTGATTCCCCCCGGCAGCGCTACGGCCTTCGTGACGAAAAGGCTGAGTGCCCTTTAACTGTTCTTTTCCTCCGGCTTGGGAAGCAGGAGCTCGTAGACATCGGTATCGCGCCACTGACCGGCCAACTCACCATAGGTCATCTTGGCCATGTGTGAGTAGGTGCCGACCTTTTCAAAACCGCGGGACTTGTGAAGGCCCGCAGAACCTTCATTTTCCGGGAAGATCCAAGAGTGGATGGCCCACTTGTGCAGGTCCTTGCACACTTCAATGAGGCAATCGAGCAAAGCCCCTGCAATGCCACGGCCTTGGGCATCAGATCCCAAGTAAATGGAATCCTCCACGACGCCGTGGAAGACGGTGCGCGAGGAAATCGGGGCGGCCGAAACCCACCCCAATACCTTGGAATCATCGTCCGCCTCAACGGCTACGTGCACCGAGGCCATGATCTTGGAGCTCGTAAACTCCTCGTAGGTCAAGGATCGGGTTTCATAGGTGGCATGGCCGGTTTGCAGGCCCTGCTCGTAGATGTCCCGCATCTGCGGGTAATCGGCCGAAGTGAAGGGCCGAATACGGAAATCCTTTTTCTTATCGTCCGCAGACGTCTTCTTGGCGTTCTCGCTCATAAGCACCATTATTACTGGTCTTGGGTGATTTTTTCTATAAAGAATTCATTAAATTCGCTGTCTGCGAAATCGCTTTCATCCGGCCCCCACTTAGTCGTTGCCTTCTAATAGATCGGTTACCAGTTCCGCAATGGCGGAGCGCTCCGAACGCTTAAGGGTAATGTGCGAGAAGAGCTCGTGGCCCTTGAGCTTTTCGATGACCGCCTGTACCCCATCGTGGCGGCCCACCCGCAGGTTATCGCGCTGGGCAACGTCGTGGGTGAGCACTACTCGCGAGCCTTCCCCCAAGCGCGAGAGCACGGTGAGCAAAACATTGCGCTCCAATGACTGCGCCTCGTCCACGATGACGAAGGCATCGTGCAGGGACCGGCCACGGATATGGGTCAGCGGCAGGACCTCGATAAGCCCGCGCTCGTGAATCTCCTCCAGCACGTTGTCAGAGACCAGGCCTTCCAAGGTGTCATAGACCGCCTGAGCCCATGGGTTCATCTTCTCTGATTCAGAGCCCGGCAGGTACCCCAGCGACTGCCCGCCGACGGCATACATGGGCCGGAAGACCACAATGCGGCGGTGCTCCCCGCGTTCCAAGACAGCCTCCAAGCCAGCGCACAATGCCAGCGCTGATTTACCGGTACCGGCCCTTCCACCGATGGAAACGATGCCAACCTCCGGATCCAGCAGCAGATCCAAGGCAATGCGTTGTTCCGCCGAACGCCCCTGCACGCCGAAGGCATTGCGATCGCCGCGCACCAAGCGCACCGCCCCGTCCGGCATGATGCGCCCCAAGGCAGATTGCGCGCCGGCAATCAAGGTGATGCCGCAGTGCACCGGCAAGTCTTCAACCGGGGTGTCATCGTCCGTGACAGCCCCGTCTAGCAGCACTTCCCCATCGCTGTAGAGGGCGTCGATGACATCTGTGGTGGTATAGGCGGTGGCCATACCGGAGTACCCAGTCAAAATGACGTCTTGGGCGTGGTATTCATCGGCCTGCACGCCCACGGCGCCGGCCTTGACGCGCAGCGGTACGTCTTTGGTGACTAAGACCGTGTCCTTACCCTCGTGCGCCAGGTTCAAGGTGCAGGCCAAGATGCGGTGGTCCCCTTCCGGCCCGCGGAATGCGGCCGGCAAGAGCGACTGATCTTGGTGGTTAAGCTCTACCCGCAAAGTACCGCCAGCTACATTTACCGGAACGGGTTGGTCGAGCGCTTCATAGGTAGCCCGCAGCTCTTCCAGAAAGCGAAGAGCTTGGCGGGCGAACCAGCCAAGCTCCGGGTGATGACGTTTTCCTTCTAATTCAGAGATAACCACAACGGGAAGGACGACCTCGTGTTCAGCGAATTTTCGCAGCGCCCACGGGTCAGATAATAAGACCGAAGTATCGAGGACATAGTTCTTGGTAGCGACGTCATTATCGGTGGTGCCTAGTGGAGTAGAAAGTACAGAGGGGCGAGTCATGGTGGCAGGAATCTTCCTTTGTGAAACGGTAGAAAGCTATTCTTCCTTGTCTGTCCCCCAATACCGCTAGTGCTGCGATCTCTTGGGGGCTGCCACCCAACCTAAGCACCCAAGGTTGAAATCACATGGGTGGAAGATGAACTTTAAGAAAACGACAAATCCCTGCGGGACAACCCGCAGGGAAAGTGTCGAGAGTGTTCGGCGTGCCGCTTATGCGGGCGCCGAATTTTAGCCTTTAGGCCTCGATATCAGCCTTGAATTGGCCGTCTTCACCCTCAGTCCAGGAGATGGTGCCGTTGCTAAACTCTTGGGTCCAGCCGTTCGCCTCAGTTGCGTCAGCCTCTGGCTTGGTAGGCAGGCCAACGGAAGAGTCGAGGCCACCCTCGTTTACCCAGGTTTCAGCAATCTTGCCGATGACCGGCTGTGCACCAGTCTCCTCAGAGTAGACCAGGTGCTTGCCGCCCTCGAAGGTAGCCAAGGTGCCCTTTTCGGAGGACTCTACGCTCTGCACGTCGCCCCACTCTGCCTGCTTTTCCTCGATGGCGGCTGCAAGGTCAGCGGGAACTTCTTCCTCGCCATTTGCAGTAGTGACGGTCTGGGTATCGCCCTTGGCGCCCTCTGCATTATCGTCCTTGGAGCCAGTTGCTTCTGCGGCAGCGGAACCTGCGGCGTCGGTGGCATCGGCTGCGGCAGAGCCGGCAGCATCCGATGCGTCTGCGGCTACGGAGCCAGCGGTATCCTTGGCGTCATCAACGGTATCCTCTGCGTCCGAGCATGCAACGAGAGCAACGGAGAGGGTTGCGGCCGCGAAGCCACCTGCAATACGACGAGTAATCTTGTGCATTTCTAAATCTACCTTTCGCTTTTCAGCCGAAAAATTAGTTCACTGTAGTTTTCAGCCGCCATTGTGGCGAGCGCAACCAACTGTATAGCGATCTGCACTGCCGCGCCACTGTGTGCACTGGGGATTGAGCGGATCAGCTTTCAGTTCATCGCCGTTTGCGCTGCTTAGGACTCTTCTTCTGCTTTTGTAACGGATTGTTAACAATCCTTCGAGACTGTTTGGCTTTAGCTTTTTCGCGGGCTGTGCGTTTCGGTTTTTCCTGCCTGGAGGAACGGGCGGTGCGGCCCTTAGCGATGCCCACAAAGTCCTGGATGGCCTCGCCATCCTCCGCCTTTCTCCAGACCAACGCAATTTCGGTGACCGGCACCTCGTTATCCTTCAGCGCGAGCGGGACCACCTGTTTCTTGCTGAGGATTTTTAATAGCGGCAGCGGTGCGATGGCGATCCCCACATTGGCTGCAACCACCTGCAGGGCTTCGCGTACGGCGGCGATATCGACCTCACCGGCATCGGTGAGGCGGTAGTTGAGGTGCTCATCGGAGACATCGGCAAGCGCCAGCGCCTCGCCCACCTCCGCATAAACGGAGTCTTTTGGAACCGCGATGCCGGGGGCCTCCTCATAAAGGCGGACCACGTGGAAGGAGTCATCCACGCGCGCATCCGGCAGACGGGTCAGCGCCACTTCAACGTGACCGGCGAGCACTTCCGCCATGCTGTCATCCGCATCAATGGTGGATAAACCGCCGTGCGCAGTATTGTCCTGAAATCTCTGAAACCATTTTCCAGGTTGTGTACCGGTAACAAAGGCTAAGCGCAGCATGGAGCACAGTCTACTGAAAGTGCTACGGTTAAACCGTGAGTGAACAACATAACCAACAGCAACCGTCCGGTACCGCGATGCGCGCGCAGACCGCCGCTAAAAAGCTGAATATCTATCTGCCCGCCGCGCCCGAAGAATTTCAAAATAGCGCGGTAAGCCACGAAGAACTGCGCGAATTGCAGCACAATCCCCCACAGTGGCTGCAAACGCTGCGCCGCGAAGGCCCCCACCCCCGGCAGGAAGTTGCCCACAAACTGGGCATTTCTGTCACCGCATTAAAGAAAAATGACATGGATAAGCCGCTGACCACCGCGGAAATCAGCGAGCTTTTGGAAAAGCAGCCTGAGTGGCTGCAGCAAGCCCGCGCCACGTTGGCGCAGGCCCGCGGCCACGACGTCCACAAGGACGCCGCTGAGGATAAGGACTAAACTAGCTTCCAGTCCTCGAGGCCTTCATACAGCGGGTAGTGCTCGGCGATTTTATCGACGCGACGGCGAAGTGCCTCAACATCGGCGCTATTGCCCTGTGCCAAAGCGGTGCCGATGACATCGGCAACCTCGGTGAAGGCTTCCGCATCAAGGCCGCGGGTGGCCAGGGCGGAGGTGCCGATGCGCAGGCCCGAGGTGACCATCGGCGGGCGAGGATCGTTCGGGACCGCATTGCGGTTGACGGTGATTCCTACCTGGTGCAACAGGTCTTCTGCCTGCTGACCATCGAGCTGCGAATTGCGCAGATCAACCAGGACGAGGTGGACATCAGTGCCACCGGACACAACGTCCACGCCAGCTGCCTGCGTATCTTCCGCCAAGAGGCGATCAGCCAGAATGCAGGCGCCCTCAAGGGTGCGCTCCTGGCGCTCCTTGAATTCCTCGCTGGCCGCAATCTTCATAGAAATAGCCTTTGCAGCCACCGCGTGCATCAACGGTCCACCCTGCTGGCCTGGGAAGACATTGGAGTTCAGCTTCTTTGCGTATTCCTGCTTGGCCAAGATCATGCCGGATCGCGGACCGCCCAGGGTCTTGTGCACGGTGGTGGAGACGATATCGGCGTGCTCCACTGGGTTCGGGTGCAGGCCTGCTGCAACCAGACCCGCGAAGTGGGCCATGTCAACCCACAGGTAAGCGCCCACCTCATCGGCAATCTCGCGGAAGGCCGCGAAATCCAGGGTGCGCGGGTACGCGGACCAACCGCCGATGATGACCTTTGGCTTCTCCTTTAGCGCCTGTTCGCGCAGCTTATCCATGTCCACGCGCATGGTCTCTGGGTCCACACCATACGCCGCGACATCGTAAAGCTTGCCGGAGAAGTTCAACTTCATCCCGTGGGTCAGGTGTCCACCATGCGCCAAGGACAGGCCGAGGATCTTATCGCCCGGTTCCGCGATGCTGGCCAGGACTGCGGCATTCGCCTGCGCGCCGGAGTGTGGCTGCACGTTGGCAAATTCCGCGTTGAAGAGCGCCTTCGCACGGTCGCGGGCGAGATCCTCAACAATATCGACGTGCTCACAACCGCCGTAGTAACGACGCCCTGGGTATCCCTCGGCGTACTTATTGGTCAGGACAGAACCCTGTGCCTGCAAGACGGCGCGCGGCACGAAGTTTTCAGAAGCGATCATTTCTAGAGTTTCGCGCTGGCGGGAAATTTCTCCCTGGATAGCGCCGAAAACATCGGGGTCAATATCGCGCAGGTCAGTATTGAAAGAAGCCATATAAGACTAGTCCTCTTCTCGGTAGGAAGCAGTATGAACTATTACATATCATAACCTTTCGGCTACCTTACAGGGGGCAAATTTTTAATTCCCTTATCATCGCGTGCGACAATTAAGCTATGGCGCGCAACCTGGATTCAAGCCCCTACCTCGACTTTGACCGTGAAACCTGGCGTGATCTTCGCAAATCCATGCCACAGGTGTTGACAGAAAACGAACTAGAAGAGCTACGCGGCATCGGCGATCGCATTGATTTGGACGAGGTGGCAGACGTCTACCTCCCCCTCTCCCGTCTTATCCACATGCAGGTCACCGCCCGGCAACAACTCACCGCCGCCACCGAAGCCTTCTTGGGCAACCCTCCCACGCACGTGCCTTTCGTCATCGGCGTAGGCGGTTCCGTGGCCGTTGGTAAATCCACCACCGCCCGCCTCCTCCAAGTGCTCCTACAGCGCTGGGACTCTCACCCGAAGGTGGACCTGGTGACCACGGACGGGTTTCTCTTTCCCACCCAAACGCTTAAAGACCGCGGACTGATGAAGCGCAAGGGTTTCCCCGAATCCTACGACCGCCGCGCACTTATGCGCTTTGTTACCGACGTCAAATCCGGAAAACCCGTGGTTAAAGCGCCGCTGTATTCGCATATCACCTATGACATCGTCAAAGATCGCTATCAAGAGGTCAACCAGCCGGATATCTTAATCTTGGAAGGCCTCAACGTCCTCCAAACCAGCCCCACCTTAACCATCGCGGATCTTTTTGATTTCTCCGTCTATGTCGATGCCCGCACGGACGATATTGAGCAGTGGTACATCGACCGCTTCCTCACGCTGCGCCACACCGAATTCCGCAGGCCGAATGCTCACTTCGCTGCTTATGCCGATATGAACGATGAGCAGGCGCGCGCCCAAGCCCGCGAGATTTGGCAATCCATTAACCTGCCAAATTTGGTGGAAAATATCCTGCCCACCCGCGTGCGCGCATCCCTGGTATTGAAGAAGGGCTCGCATCACCTCGTCGAAAAGGTGCGGATGCGAAAAATCTAGCCGCTATTTGCCAAAGCGGCGCGAACGCTGCGAATAATCACGCAGCGCGCGCAGGAAATCTACCTTCCGGAACGCCGGCCAATAGGTATCGGTGAACCAGATCTCTGAATAGGCTGCTTGCCACAGGAGGAATCCGGAAAGGCGCTGCTCACCGGAGGTGCGGATCACCAAGTCCGGGTCCGGCAGGCCCTTGGTATAAAGGTGTTCCGTAATCGAATCCGCGGTGACTCGGTCCGCCATCTCAGCTGCGCTCGTGCCCTTTTCAGCCTCGCTGCGCACCAGCTTCTGAACGGCATCGACGATTTCTTGGCGCCCACCGTAGCCCACGGCCACATTGACGATGACGCCTTGGTTATCCTTGGTTTCCTCAGCGGCGTCAACCATGCGCTGGGTTACCGGCGCGGGCAATAAATCTAAGTTACCCACAAGGCGCACCTGGCAATCCAGATCCCCCTGGGACAAATGCGTGACCACATCAGAGATGATGTCAAAAAGCAGCTGCACTTCCTGCTGGCTGCGCTTCAAGTTCTCCGTGGACAAGAGGTAGATGGTGACTACCTCAATATCGGTATCACGGCACCACGCGATCATCTCCCCGATTTTCTTCGCCCCCTGGCGGTGACCGTGGCTGATATCCGTAAAACCGGCTTCCCGCGCCCAGCGGCGGTTGCCGTCAGCCATGATCGCCACGTGCTTCGGCTGCGGTCTGCCTTTGATAAGCCGCACGAGGCGTGCTTCATACAAGGGGTACATCAGCCGCTTGAGAAATATCACGTTGATTACTCCAGCCGGCTAGAAAATCGACTTCTTGCGGTTATCGTAAAGGCCAGCTTCCTTCAGCGCCGCATCCACTGCCTCTTCGTCGAATGGATCGATTCCGTGGTCTTCAGCGAACATGGTGCGCCGACGGAAGCGCGAAAAGCGACGGTGGAAATTCCAACCCGCTACCAGCACTGCAACGCCCAAGATGGCCAAGATAAGCAGCCCGATGGGCGAGGCTTTACCAAACTCGGGACCCATCGGCCCGCCCTCTGCACCTTCTGTGCCTTGCGCAAGAACAGTGACATCGTGCGCAGCCAAGAAAAGGGAGTCATAGACGCTCATGCTTTAAGTCTCCTCGTTCTTTTCAATGCCCGCAAATAAATCATTTTCCGGCAGCGAGGTCGATACCCTGGTCTTGGCTAATTCAAACTCCTCCGTCGGCCACAAGCGCTGTTGGACCTCCACGGAGGTAGCCAAGAATGCGCCCGCAGGATCGATCTGCGTCGCGTGCGCCCGCAGCGCATCATCGCGGTTTTGGAAGTAATCGGCGCACTCCACCTGCGTGGTAACGCGGGCCATAATATCGCCAAAAGCCGTGTCCCAACGCGCCAGCATAGGACCGTACGGGCTGGGCTTTCCTTCCTCAAGGAGAAGATCGTGGAACATCTTCATACGCTGGTACACGAAGCCATGCGAATAGTACAGCTTCAGCGGCTCGAAGGGCTCGCCCAGTTCTGGGTGGTAAGAGGCGTCACCGGCCTTTTCCCACGCAATCATGGAGGCTCGGTGAACCATGAGGTGGTCTGGGTGCGGGTAGCCGCCATTTTCATCATAGGTAATGATGACCTGCGGGCGGAATGAACGGATAACGCGCACCATTTCCTGGGCCGCTGCATCATCGCCCATCAGGGCAAAGCAGCCTTCCGGCAAGAGGTCTTCCATGCTCTTGCCTTCCTCAGGATCTGGCAGGCCGGAATCAACGTGACCTAACCACTGGTGTTGGACCCCAAGCGCGCGGGCTGCCTTAGCCATTTCCTCGCGGCGCACCTCAGCCATGTTTTCCTTGACGCCAGGACGGTCCATAGCCGGGTTAATAATGTCACCGCGTTCACCACCGGTGCAGGTCAGCACCATTACATCCGCACCTTCTGCAGCGTAACGGGCCGTAGTCGCAGCACCCTTGGAGGATTCATCATCCGGGTGTGCGTGGATTGCTAGGAGGCGAAAGTCGCTCACTGAAAATCCATCCCCTTTAAAACTAGCTTTTAGAACAGACCACTATCTTAGTAGATAATGGGAAAATGGTATTCCTCGGTTAAAGTAGGGCTATGACTTCCGCCGGAAATTCTCGCTCCGCCGCGCGCTACGGCTCGCGCGATAAATCACAAAAGAACTCTGGTAGCTGGGCCAATAAGGCGCTGGTGTTAATTTTCGCCGCCATGCTCGTCACCCTTCTCTACTACGGCTTCCAGTATTTTCGGGAAAAAGAATCCGTCAATGCTCAGATTTCTATGGTCACTCAAGAGGTGCTGAGCGATGACACCACGCGCGTCTGGGTCGACGTAACCCGCAATCACACCGATGAGGATGCATACTGCATCGTGCAGGCTTACGATTATTCCAAATCCGAGGTAGGTCGCCGCGAATTTGCCGTTCCCGCTGGCGGAAATGAGACGCATCGCATTGCCGTCGATGTCCCCACCAATGCCCGCGCCGTCGCCGGTGGAGTCTATGGTTGCTCCGGCAATATCCCGGATTACCTGGATATGGACAATCCCGACTACGCGGAAAGTCGCTAGCCCCATGTGCTAGGATTTGTACAGCCTAGAACTGGGCAATTGCCTGGTTGCATACTTAACTTCGGTCCCGCCATCATCGCAGGACTTTGACCACTATTCCACAGCACGGAAGGTTTTAGAATGGCTGAGCAGCAAAAGCAGTACATTACCCCAGAAACCAAGGCAAAGCTCGAGACCGAGCTGCAGGAACTCATCGATCACCGCCCAGAGGTGGCAGCGGAAATCAATGAGCGCCGCGAAGAGGGCGACCTGAAAGAAAACGCCGGCTACGACGCCGCCCGAGAGATGCAGGACCAGGAAGAGGCCCGCATCAAGCAGATTTCTGAGCTGCTGGCCAACTCCACCACCGAGCGTGGCACCATGCAGGAAGGCGTTGCCTACACCGGCAGCGTTGTTCACGTGTACTACAACGGCGACAAGAACGATAAGGAAACCTTCCTCATCGGTACCCGCGCCGCTGCGACCGATAACAAGGACCTAGAGACCTACTCCGAGCAGTCCCCGCTGGGCGCCGCCATCATCGGTGCGCAGGAGGGTGAAACCCGCGAGTACTCCGCACCAAACGGAAAGACCATTTCGGTAACCATCGAATCGGCTGCCCCATACGATTCCGCCAAGGCCGCCACCCCGCGCGAATCCTAATTTCCTCCTCCCACCCCATTACCGCCTTCACTACTCTGGAGAAAGAGCACATCCCCATGAAGAAATTCTCCCGTTTCGCCACCGCTGGTTTAGTTTTTACCGCCGGCCTTTCCTTGGCCGCATGCCACCCGCCGAACGAACAGGATTCTGAATCCGGCAAGATCGACAACGCATCGACCTTCACCGGCGAGGCGCCGGCGCAGAAGAATGCTGAGACGTCTTCATCTGCTACCACCTCCGAACCCGGGGTGGATTCGGAGGGCCTGCAGAACGGGGTCGAGGAACCTGTGCAGCAGCCAAACGCCACCACGACACAACTGCCGCAATAAAAGAAATGGGCTGAAGGATAGTATCCCTCAGCCTTTTTTCTTTCCCGATTCGCTGCCTAGGATTCTCGCGCCCAATTGCCGATGACCCCAGGCACAACAGCCGGTGGTTCTCCCAACAGATCTCGCTTATTAGGATCGCGCTCAACTTGAGTCGTTACCGCCTTCACCCGGTTCTTGTCATTTCCCTGACCCCGGGTTCCCATCATTGGCGCAAAGGCTCGCATACCTGCTGCCGGCCTTGCGGCGCCAGATTTGGCACCGGTGCTATTGATGGCGCCTCCCCCGCGCACCACGGCTTCGCGCACAGCTCCCCTTTCAAGGTGTCCCCGGTTACCGTTACCGCCGCTGCTATTGCCAGCAGATTCGCCTGCCCCGCGAGGAAGCGCACCTCCCACACCGCGAGCGCCGACGCTCTCACCGGAGCCACCACGCAAAGCTGCTCCGCCGCGCGCAGCGGTTCCGTCAGCACCTAGTCCTGGGGCGGAATTTACGAGTGCACCCATGTTTCCGCCTACGCCAGAACCAGGCCTTCCACCCGTGCCCAAGGCCCCGCTACCGAGCCCGGCCGTTGGATTGAATCCGCCACCGCGGAGCGCGCCAGGATTTCCACTTCCAGCTCGCCCGCCGAAGGTAGGAGTACCCGTGGCACTTGCAATTCCAGTTCCGGGACCTAACCCGGCCCCAGTGCCCATACCCGTAGCACCGGGCCCACCGCCAGCCATTGACGTAGAACCTAACTGACTATGCGGCGCCGTCGTCCCAGGAAGTGAGGCCCCACTGGTTGCGACATCGCGACCGCTGATATCCATTCCGTCGCCCACGCCTAGTTGGGAAAGAGCCTTTCTGCCGTCCGCATGCAATTGCTCTTGGAACGCAGCGGTTTCCTCTGGAGTCATGCCCACCGACTCCAAATCGTGGACCGTACCATTTGCCACGTCGAAGTTTCCCGGTCCCACATCACCGCGGGCAATAGCTTCCTGAATCGCGCGCGGCCACGCAACACTGTCGGTTCTATACTTCTGGCCATCGCCATCCACACCAGACAAACCGGCATCAATACCGCCCCCTCCGGAAGCTGGCGACTGTTCCATTAACGCATGCTGATTAGGCATTGCGTCGATGGCAAACCTTTGAAGATCCGGTTGGAGCTTTGCCAACGCCGCAGTCTCTGCGATTTTTCGTTCGGCCGGGTCAGAAATCTTCATAATATCCATCGCCATTGCCATTGCCGACGGCTGAATCATCATCAATCGCGAGTGGAAACCAGTGAGCTTTTCTCCCATTGCTTCCGCATTGGCTACAAAGTGCTTCCCCGAGGCCGCTACCTCTCGGATCTTCGCTGCCGCTCGCGACGTCGTTTCGCTGTCATTCTCGTTTTCCAACGATCCCGCGGCTTTTTCAAGCCCACTAACGATCTCCCGAACCTCGGAGCCTAAGGACTTCCACCGCGCATTAGCTTCGGATACGCTCCAAATCTGCGTAGACATCAAGTCCGTTGCCAGCTTAGTAATCGATGTGCCGACGTTAACTACAGGCGGAGTAAACATAAACGGGCTATACCCTGGCTCCGGCTGGTCCATAATCGGCATCGATTCAACGCCAATCTCACCGCCAGCGTCCGCGATATCCATCGCCCTACTATTTGCAGCTTCTTGGGCTTCAAAGCCTCGTGCTTCACGAGCAAGAGCCTGCGACAACCATTCAACTTGCGAGGCGTAGTCTAGGAGCGTCCCCTTAGCCGAACCTGGGTCGATAGAAAGTGCCCTCTCGTGCACGCCCCCTACGTGGTCAATGCCCGACACATTTGAAAACCCCGAATTTAATGGGCTATTTACTTGGTCTTTTAGCGACTGAGCTCGTCGGTATAGCTCGGATATTGTACTGGTGTTTCTCTGCAGGTTCTTGACACTAACAAGCATGTTTCCCCCAAAACACGACTATTTTTTGAGATTGGTAATTATTTCAGCAGCCAATTGGCATCTTTTCACTTGGCTTGATTTTGGCGTGACATCATTTATGCCGATTATTATCGTCCCCCGACTGGTTGAAAGATATCCATTGCACTGGGATTCTTTAAAGAGTTCAGAGTTAAATAGGTGGATACCTTCGCTATCCGCAGTTTCATCTCTTTGTCGAAGATCTTCATTTAGGCCTAGCTCTTCAAATGAAGTTGAGTCGCTAGCTACGGACACTAAAATATTTTCCGAAAAATTCCTCCCGTTCGATGCAATGTTGCAAAAATAGTGTCCAGATTCATTTCGATAATCAAGTATCTTCGGCTCTAAACCAATTTCTTCCAACCTCTCCGAAGCAATCTCCGTACATGGGTCGAATAGCTCGAAATCTGGATCAGCAGGATCAAATTCCCCCGGCGGAGGTAGTACCCCGGAATCCCCATCTGCCGTGGCGCCGGTCTGCCCCCGAAGACCGGCGCCAGCACTCGTGTCCTCGTCTTTGGAGTGTTCCGAATCCCCCGCGTTGTCTTCCACGTCATCCCCCTGGTTTCCGTTGGCATCACCCGCGCCATCGACCGAACTAGTGCCATCAGCTTCTGCCGTCATCGCGGCATCTTCTGACGCGCTCCTCGAGCCGACTTCCGCAACGCAGCCACTCAGCGCGACCGAGCTGACTACCAGCGCTGCTACGGTTGCCTGACGTTTCACAACAATCCTTCGGTTACTCCTTCTAGACGAGCTGGAACGAGGAGAAAATAGAGGAGAGAACTCTCTACCTTCCGGTTTCCCGTTCCCGCCACATAGCATGCATGAATCGCGTAAAAATTTCTTGCCGAGCCCGCAAATTAATCACTATTTAACTATTTCATTTATCTCACACACCACATTTATAACTTTCCAAATGGTGAAATTTGCTGCTCATTAGCTGTCTTAAGCCTGAATGTCCTCTCCTAGCCGCTTAAAGGCTAAAGAACGACTTAATACCCCCTGAATTACCCCAATAATTACAGGCCTGTAAGCCAAACGCAGACACAAAAATGGCCCGCACCGTAGTGCGGGCCGAAAGCATGAAAAAGACTTAGTTGCGCTGAACGTAGCTCAACAGGCGAAGAATTTCGGTGTAGAGCCAGACCAAGGTCACGGCCAAACCGAGGGCAACGCCCCATGCCTGCTTGGCAGGAGCACCAGCACGGATAAGGCGGTCTGCTTGGTCAAAGTCAGTCAGGAAGGACAGGGCAGCCAAGACAATGCAGACCAGGGAGAAGATGATAGCGAGGGGGCCACCATCGCGCAGTGGGTTGAAATCGAAGAAAAGAGCACCCAAGAAGTTTGCAAGAGCCATGACCGCGACACCTGCAATGAGGCCGACCAAAATCTTGGTGAACTTTGGAGTGACCTTTACTGCACCAGTCTTGTAGACAATGAGCATACCGATGAATACGCCGATGGTACCGACGATTGCCTGGCCAATCAGCGCCATGCCATTAGAACCACCGATGGTGCTATTAGCGAATACGAAGGAGAAGCCACCAACGAAAAAGCCCTCGAATACCGCATAGATTAGGGTTGCGGCCGGTGAGCCCCACTTCCGGCCAAAGGAAGCCACAAGTACTGTGATGAATCCGCCGATGCCGCCGACCAGCATAAGCATCATGGCGGTGCCTGGGTTCATGGTGCCCAAGTAGAAGTTGATGGCAGCGGCCACGATAATGATGCCGAGGGTAATTCCCGTCTTGGTGACGACGTCATCCACGGTCATGGGGCGAGGGGCTTCGCCCGCGTAGCTGGGGTTCTGCTGCTGGCTACTTTCAGTCAGCGAGGTCATAACCGGATTGCTTGAACGCACGGTTGTCCTTTCTCAGTGATGTACAAATCATCTTTCTCATGTAGATCAACGTCATCACGCCCCACAAAGTTCCCCATTTGGAATATTTTGTTCAAGATTCTCGGAAATTTATTGCCGGACCGGTCCCTCCGCTGACGTAACCCGAGTTTTGTTGCTAGAAACTTGCTCTCGCGCCTTATGAGCCGCGGGAAAGAGCCTCGACATAAGAAGGTCAACAGATTGCAAAGGAACATCTGACTACGAGACGACTAACTATGGCGAACGACCCCCGCCAGGACGTTACCGACCTTGATTCCTGCTGCCCTTTTATCGAGTCTTCGGCGCCCATCACCTGCAGTCAGGTACACCGAGGATTCACTATCCGTAGCTTCGATATAAGCTTAAAAAGGTACCTACTTCATAAGCTAATCCTCAAGTACCTAGACAGTCATACTTCGGTCGAGATTAAAGGAACATCTTGCGATTTACACTCATATCCACCAGCACAGCAATCATCATGACGCTGGCGGGAGCTAGCGCGTTTTTCATCCCAGCATTCATTGCAGTCGGAATTGCTATCGACAGCAACAACCGGAAAAACCGTGCAGCCTAAAATCATTGACGCAGGCAAAGAGCTGCGGACCGGCGGGGACTGCAGTGATCGTATCGACGTAAGCTACGCGGCGTGGCTCAATTACTGAGCCATACGAAAAGTCTCGAGACACGATAGGAACGATGTCTCGAGACTTCACAGCGTGCCCCCAGTGGTGTCTGGTTCCATGACATCGTTCCGGTTCGCCCTGCAAGAATGTCTCACCACATCGATCCGGCAGACAACCCGTGGATGAAAATGCCCCAACTGGGCAAAAAGGAATGTCTCGAGACATCGTTCCAACAAGATCATAGTGCGTTAACGTCAAGCAGATAGTTACACGTACCTTAAGCTCAGCTTCCACCGAAGATAGCAGGCACGCGAGAGGCTCAAAAGTGCCTTGTCGCAAAGTTCTGGCGCCCGCAGAACCTGCATCGAAGGCTTACATTCCGCACCGAACAGTACTTCGCCCGGGCAGATTCCATCGGGCGTCGACGATCCATGAATCGGGAAATTAAGCCACAAAGATCCTAAAGTTTTGAACATTTTTGAGCACCGCAAAAAAGAAATATCTCGAGACACCATAGGAACGATGTCTCGAGACTTCACAGCGTGCCCCCAGTGGGACTCGAACCCACACTGAATCGATTTTAAGTCGACTGCCTCTGCCGATTGGGCTATGGGGGCAGGGCGCAAGGAATAGTGTAGGACACTATTCCTAAAAAGAGTTAATGAGGGGTAGATTCACTAACCAGACCTGCAATGATGCCGTCCAGGATGTCTTTTTCACTGATGAAAAAGCTGCGCGCATCACTAGTGCGCTCGATGAGCTGCATGATTCCCTCAACTGCTACTGCCCCACCGCCGATGACATCGGCGCGGCCTGGGTGAATGACCGGATTGAGGGCGCGTTCTTCCGAGGGAATGCTGACGAGTTGCTTGAGCAGCACCCGCAGGGCATCGAAACGCAGCTCCGAGCCGTGGATCGCATCGGCATCATAGCGCTCTAGGCCCTGTGCCAAGGCGGATAGCGTGGTGAACGTGCCGGCACAGCCCACAATGGTGCGCGCCTTGGACATGGGCACGATCTTTTCCACCTCGCCCATGCGCTCTGCTACGTATTCAGAGGCGATTTCAACCTCTGATTCCGTGGGCGGGTCGGTGCGCATGATGCGTTCTGTCAGGCGCACACAGCCCATGTACGCAGAGTGCGAACCTAAAATCTCTTCATCAGCGGTGCCCACGACAAATTCGGTAGAACCGCCGCCCAAGTCAATGACGCAGAAGGGGCCGCGGTCAGGCTCCATATCGGCTACCGCGCCGTTGAAGGACAGGAGTGCTTCTTCGTCGCCGGAGATAACCTCCGCCTTGGCACCGGATTCAATCTGGCCCAAAAGTTCAGCAGTCATATCGAAAAATTCCTGCTGGTTCTTTGCATCGCGGGTGGCACTGGTTGCCACCATGCGCACGCGGGTGACCTTCTCGAACTTCATCTGGCGCACATAGCCTTCCAAGGCCACGCGGGCGCGCTCTAAGGCATCGGGCGCGATTTCACCCGTTGCATCCACGCCTTGGCCCAGGCGAATAATTTCCATGGTGCGGGTAATATCGCGCACCTTGCCGTCTTCATCAATCTCAGAAATGAGCAGACGAATGGAATTGGTACCGCAGTCAATGGCTGCCACGCGAGTCATGTCTTGCTCCTATTCCGCGTTGGAAAAATCGAACTCCGCCAGCTCAATGCCCAGCTCTTCCACCGTGGGCCAATCCTGCGGAATCGCCGTACCGCGCAGCTTACCGTGGTCGGCCGCCATGGCCACGGCCTCGGTGCCGAGACGGAAGTGCTGGGGGCCTTCGGCAAGCGCATAGGCAATGAGCACGTGCAGGCACTTCACTCGCTCCGGCATGCCGCCGCCGGAAAAGTCCGTGCCCAGGTCCTCAATCTCATTGCGCTTGGCTAAGAAATGCTCGTGGGCCTGGTGATAGTCCGCGGCGAGCTCCTTGTCCTCGGACAGGCGGGACTCCATCCACTTCATTACGTGGGCGACCTCCAACCGGGAGGCCTCTGCGGTCAATCGGGGATCGGTGAGGTAATACAGCGTGGGAAATGGGGTGCCATCCGGCAACTTGGGAGAAGTTTTAATCACGGCCGGTTGGTCATCCGGCGTGCGGAAAGATACCTCCAGCACGCCGCGTGGGGTGCGGTCCAATTGCTCGGAGACGATGGCTAAATCTGCATCAGTGACGGTCATGCGAACAATTATCGCATATCGCCGCTTTCCTCAGGCGCTGGCTCGATCGGCAGGTGCTGCGACTCGCCCGCTGGGGCCTCTTCTTCCGGCGGCTGCGCCACCGAATCCCACAGCACCTCAAACCACGGGCGCGAATCTTCCTGCGCCTGACTATCGGTAGTGACCTGGTTATCGGGCTGAATATTAGGATCGAGGATGCGGTATGCGGTCTCGCCCTGCTCTACCACGCCGAAGCGCCGCCGGGCTTCCTGCTTGATATAGTCCTCGGATTTATATTTATCGATCTCTTCTAATAGGGCGTCTTTTTCATCCTGCTTCGCCGCAATCGATTCATTCAGCCGGGCGATTTCAGAGCGGCCGTGGTAGTAATTGCGCAGCGGCACCGCGATGATGACGAGCACCACCAGTACGAAAACAACGATGACGGTCATGCCAACGATGCTCATGCGATCGGGCTTGCGGTTCTTCTTTTCCTGCGCCCGCTGGGATTTGCGGATATCCGCAGCACGCGAGGCCACCGGAACCCTGGTGCGGCTCCGGCGGCGCTCCGTCTTCTTCTCACGTGCCATAGGATTACTATCCTAGCGCCGCCACACCAGTAACACGGGCGTGGCACGCGCGGAAATTCACCAACTTTCTCAGGCGGTTTCAGCGTTCGGAACATGTGCTGCGCAATAGGCTGTTCGCGGCCACACTGCGCAGAAAATAGTGGCACAACGAGGAAGTCCCCGCCACACCTTCGCGGGGTGCCGCGGGGACTAACTTTCTAACGGAGTTCAGCTTCTAGGCTAGATCCCAAGGCCTTAAGCGTTGAAGCGTGGGAAGGCGGAACGGCCGGCGTAGACGGCGGCATCGCCAAGCTCCTGCTCAATGCGCAGCAGCTGGTTGTACTTAGCCACGCGCTCGGAGCGGGCCGGGGCACCGGTCTTGATCTGGCCGCAGTTAAGGGCGACAGCCAAGTCCGCAATGGTGGTGTCCTCGGTCTCGCCGGAGCGGTGGGACATCATGGTGCGGTAGCCGTTGCGGTGCGCGAGCTCTACGGCATCGAAGGTCTCGGTCAAGGTACCAATCTGGTTAACCTTTACCAGCAGCGCGTTGGCTGCCTTCTTGTCGATGCCCTCCTGCAGGCGAGCCGGGTTGGTGACGAAGAAGTCATCGCCGACGATCTGGACCTTATCGCCAATGGCGGCGGTCAGGATGGTGTAGCCTTCCCAGTCATCTTCCTGCAGCGGATCCTCGATGGAAACGATGGGGTACTCGTTGATGAGCTCCTCGTAGACCTTGGACATCTCCTCGGCGGTGTGCTCGCCGCCTTCGAAGTGGTACTTGCCGTCCTCGTAGAACTCGGAAGAAGCGACGTCAAGGGCCAGGGCAACGTCCTTGCCCGGCTCGAATCCGGCCTTCTTGATGGCCTCAACGATGACGTCAAGCGCAGCGCGGGTGGAATCAACGGATGGAGCAAAGCCGCCCTCATCGCCCAAACCGGTGGACAGACCCTTGTCCTTCAGCACGGCCTTCAGGGAGTGGTACACGCCAGCACCAACGCTGAGCGCCTCGGTGAAGGTCTCTGCGCCGATGGGAGCAATCATGAACTCCTGCACGTCCACGCCAGAGTCAGCGTGGGAACCGCCGTTCAGGATGTTCATCATGGGAACGGGAAGAACGTGAGCGTTTGGGCCGCCGATGTAGCGGTAGAGCGGCAGCGCGGCGGACTCGGCCGCGGCCTTAGCGGTAGCGATGGAGACACCGAGGATGGCATTGGCGCCGAGGCGGGACTTATTATCCGTGCCGTCCAGCTTGATGAGCGCCTGGTCAATGAGGCGCTGGTCATCGGCTTCGAGGCCAGCGATCTCATCGCCAATTTCCTCGTTGATGTTCTCTACGGCCTTCTGCACACCCTTGCCCAGGTAGCGGTCGCCGCCGTCGCGCAGCTCGTGCGCCTCGTGCACACCAGTCGATGCGCCGGAAGGAACGCCGGCAACGCCGTGGGCGCCGTCCTCCAAGAAGACCTCGGCCTCTACGGTCGGGTTACCGCGGGAATCCAGAATCTCGCGTCCAAATGCGTGGATGATACCAGCCATGCTGTAACTCACTCCTTATAGATGATGTTCGTCGCTGAGCCACTTAGTTCAGTTACAGGCCCAATTGTTCCAGAAAACCGCCACGCGTGAGGCTAGCGAGCCGGTTGCGGTACCGAGTAGGCATTGGCCGCGTGGGCTACCTTGTCCAGATATTCCCTGGACTGGTTGTAATTTAAGATGGCCTCTTCCCACTGATCCGGGTCACTGAGATCCCTATCACCAAAGCACAAGAGGTTCGCCGCGCCCAGGGCGGCATCGTCGATCTGGTTCGGGTCGGCCTTGCCATCGCCATTGGCATCGCCGCCGACGGACTCCCACGAGGTGGGGATGAACTGCAATGGCCCCACCGCGCGGTCAAATTCCGTATCTCCGTCGATTTCGCCGTTATCGGTATCCGGGGTGTGCGCGGTGTTATTCGTGCCATCCAGGGTAATGCCGACGATCGGCGGCTGCGGGTAGCCGTTGTCATCCAACTTGGAGGACTTAAACCAGTTGCCGTTATAGGTACCGTGCCGGGTTTCTACAAAGCCCAGACCCGCAAGGGTATTCCACCGCAAATTGCAGCCCGGGTGCTGCTGCCGTGCGATAAGTTCCGCGTTGCCATAGGCGCGCAGCGCTTGCGGCGGAATATCGGTCGTTTCTGCCAAATCCGATGCCCAGTGCGTTAGCTTATCGGCCGTGCGTCCCGGCGCGTTGACATCGATATTTGCCACCTCTTTTCCACCCACGGGCGGGGTGGCATTAGGAACCGAAGAATCATCGGCGGAATTTGACACAAATAGCCTCATTACCAGCGCAATGATGATTACTACGGCTAGTCCGCAGCCCCCGATTGTTCGCAGCAGCCTGTTCATGAGTAGCCATCCTACTAAGTGAAATTCACCCCGCCGGATAACTACACGCGCCCGCCAAGCGTAAAAGTCCCTGAGACTTTGACGTCGCTTTTACTCCCGCGATTTCCCCTCCGCCCAGAGGCGGTTTTGTTCTTCTACGCCTACTATGTCCGCCGTTCCGTCAAAGAGATATGGCGCGCGGGAGCGCATCTTGCGCACGAAGCTGTCGGCGACATCGTCTAGCGAGAAAGTGGAAATCTCGGCGTGAAAAAGCACCTGCAGGAAGATATCCCCTAGCTCTTTGAGCAAATCCTCCTCGGGCGCGCGCTGGCGCACGGCCGCCGCAAATTCACCTGCCTCCTCTTCTAAGTACGGCAGGAGGGATTCATGGGTCTGTTCGCGTTCCCATTCGCCGATGCGGCGGGCCGTTGCCATAGCGCTTCGCGCCTGCATCACGGGATCGTCAAGCGACTCAGCCCTAATGACCTGCTCGCCGGTGGCAATGCGCGCCTGGGTTTCTGGATCGTGTTCATCGGTGGTCACCAAGGTGCCGGTGGCATCATCGCCGCTAAGTAGATCCGAGAAGTTCCACCGCACTGATACCGGCACTTCCCCGGTGAACTGAACGGGTCCGTATAACCTGCCATAGGCGCGCATGGGAATCATGGTGGGCCAGCGTTCATCGAGCAACAGGACTGTCATAGCTACAAAGTCTATCCCGTGTATTTTCTCAAGTTCCCTTTAACGGGGCGGGCGCGGTACTTTAGGCCAATGACCTCCAGCCAAAATAAGTCCCACTCGGTGTCATTGTGGACGCTTGTCGCGCTGATTATCGGATCCACCGTCGGCGCGGGCATCTTTTCGCTACCCCAAAATATTTCCTCCGTGGCGGGCCCAGGTGCCATGCTCATCGGTTGGTTGGTGGCGGGAATCGGCATGCTGTCGGTTGCCTTTGTCTTCCAGATTTTGGCGTATCGCAAGCCCCACTTGGATTCCGGCGTCTATTCCTACGTACGCGCCGGCTTGGGCGATTTCATCGGCTTTACCTCAGGCTGGGGCTACTGGCTGGGCTCGGTGATGGCGCAGGTGGGCTATGCCACCTTATTTTTCAATACGATTGGGCATTACCTGCCGCTTTTCGATGCCGACCACCAATGGCCCTCCGCCATCGCCGTCTCCCTTCTATCGTGGGGCATCTTCGCCGTTTTGGCCCGCGGGGTGCAGCAAGCCGCATTCATGAACCTGGTGACCACGATTGCCAAGATCGTCCCCATCCTGGCCTTCATCGTCTTAGTCGCGTTCATCGGCTTTAGCTGGGATAAATTCACCTTGGATTTCTGGGGCCGAAATTCCAATGCCAGCGTCTTTGAGCAGGTCCAGGGCATCATGCTCTTTACCGTCTGGGTCTTTATCGGCGTAGAAGGCGCCTCCGTCTATTCCAAGCAGGCCACTAAGCGCACGGATGTCGGCCGCGCCACCGTCATTGGTTTCTTCTCCGTGCTTGCACTCTTGGTTTCCGTCTCCACCTTGAGCTTTGGTGTGATGACGAAAGAAGAGCTAGCCGCACTGCCGGATAATTCCATGGCCTCGGTGCTCACGGAGGTCGTCGGCCCGTGGGGCGGGGCGCTGATTTCCATCGGTCTGTGCCTTTCGGTCCTCGGCGCCTACGTTTCCTGGCAAATGTTGTGTGCTGAGCCCATCGTCATGATGGCCATCGATGGCCTTATCCCCCGCCGCATCGGCACCATCAATGTGGCCGGCGCCCCGTGGGTAGCCCAGCTGATTTCTACCACTGCCATCCAGATCTTCATCGTCGTCTTCTACGTCAATGAAGCTTCTTATGCCGCGATGGTGCAGCTCGCCACCATCATGTACCTCCTGCCCTATATCTTCTCCTCGCTGTACCTATTGCTGCTAGCGATACGCGGCAAGGGCGTGACCCACCCGCATGCCGGAACGCGGTTCGATCTATCCGGGCCGGATATTCCCAGACGCGAAAACCGGCGCCACTTTGGCATCGCGCTAGTGGCCTTTGTGTACTCGCTGTGGCTAATTTATGCCGCCGATCCGGTTTATATTCTCTTTGGCGCCCTTGCCGTAGTGCCAGGGCTTATCCCGTATGTGCTCACCCGCCTATCGCGCCGCGAAAAGCTTTTTAATGGATTTGAGTGGTCAATCGTCATCGTGGTACTGGTGGCCGCCACCATCGCCGCGGTCGGCCTTGCCCAAGGATCGCTGGAGCTCTAGTCCTCCCTACCCCACCAAAAGGGCTGGGTCGGTGCACTCACCTGGCATCGCAAGTGGTCTTGAACACAGACAGTTTAGTACGGTTATAACACCCCACTAATTTCTGTGACTATCACCTTTGGAGCACTTGTGACTCAAACCAATGTTAGCGCCATGCCCTCTGCCACTCCTGCTGGTTCGGACCCCGCGGCAGGAAAGGCCTGGGCGGAGCGGATCAAAGAGTTGGCGGAACAGCGCAATGCGGTGATCCTGGCGCATAATTACCAGATCCCGGAGATCCAAGACGTTGCCCACCACACTGGCGATTCCCTGGCGCTGTCCCGCAAGGCGGCGGAAACTGATGCAGATATCATCGTCTTTTGCGGCGTGCACTTCATGGCGGAATCCGCGAAGATTCTTTCTCCGAATAAGAAGGTCCTCATCCCCGATGAGCGCGCTGGGTGTTCCCTGGCAGATTCCATCACCGCTGATGAGCTGCGCCAGTGGAAGTCCGAACACCCCAATGCGCTGGTGGTCAGCTACGTCAATACCACCGCTGAGGTCAAGGCGCTGACCGATGTCTGTTGTACGTCCTCCAATGCCGTCGACGTGGTCAACTCGCTGCCGGCGGATAAAGAGATCCTCTTTTGCCCAGACCAGTTCTTGGGCGCCTACGTCAAGCGCGAGACCGGCCGGGAAAATATCCACATCTGGGCCGGTGAGTGCCACGTGCATGCCGGCATTAGCGCCCAGCAGCTGACCCAGCAGACCCAAGATAACCCGGACGCGGACCTGTATATCCACCCGGAGTGCGGCTGCTCCAATTCCGCGTTGTACCTGGCCAACGAAGGTTTAGTGCCGCAAGAGCGCGTGCACATGCTCTCTACCGGGCAGATGATCACCCAGTCCCAGAAGCAGCCGCAGAATAAGGTGCTCGTTGCCACGGAGACCGGCATGCTGCACCAGCTGCGCCAGGCCGCCCCAGACATCGATTTCCAGGCCGTCAATGACCACGCCGAGTGCAAATACATGAAGATGATCACCCCAGAGGCCCTAGAGCGCTGCCTGATGGAAGAAACCGATGAAGTTACGGTTCCAGAAGACATCGCGAATGCAGCGCGCAAGTCCCTCGAGGCCATGATTTCGATTGGCAACCCCGGCGGGGGCGAGTAAATGGAAGACCTGCGCCTGCCGGATTGCTCCGCGCTCATTTCCACGGCCTTGGATGAGGATTTCGCTTACGGGCCGGATTACACCTCGCTTGCCACGGTGCCGGGTGAGGCCCGTTGCACCGCGGAATTCACCGCGCGCGAGGCCGGCACCATCGCAGGCTTGGGCCTTATCGAGCAGGTCCTTGACGCTACCGCCCAGCGCTTAAGCCAGTGGGGCGTGGTTACAGGCCCCACGCTTGCCGATGCCCCCACCATCACCCTCCACTCCACCGACGGCGACCGCGTTACCCCAGGCCAGGTCATCGCCACGGTGCAAGCCCCTACCCTCCTCGTGCTGGCCGCTGAGCGCACCATGCTCAATATGGTCTCGCACGCAAGCGCCATCGCTACGCAGACGCGGCGTTGGGTCGATGCCATCGCAGCAGCGGCGGAAGAAAAGGGGACGCCGGAGAGCGTTAAGCAAGCCCAGGTGCGCGATACCCGCAAGACCCTGCCTGGCCTGCGCGCGCTGCAGAAATACGCCGTCCGCACCGGCGGCGGGGCGAACCACCGGATGGGCTTGGGCGATGCCGCCATGATTAAAGACAATCACGTGCTCGCCGTGGGCGGCAGCGTAGCAACGGCCCTGCGCCGCGTGCGCGAACATGCCCCGGATATCCCCTGCGAGGTCGAGGTCGATACCTTGGATCAGCTCGACGAGGTGCTCCCGCTGCATCCGGATATGGTGCTGCTGGATAACTTCGCGCTTGCCGATGTCCACACCGCCGTCCATCGCCGGCAAGCCCTCAGCCCAACCACGGCGCTGGAGGCCTCCGGTGGGTTGCAGCTGGAGAACGCCGGTGAGTACGGCACCTCGGGCGTGGACTATATCGCCGTCGGCGCCCTCACCCACTCGGTGCGCGTGCTGGATATCGGCCTGGACTTCTCCTAAGCGCCGATCGGCTATGTGCCGAGGGGCTACGCGCCCATCGGCTACTCGCCTACGCTGATGACTGATCCGGCGCCGGCTTTCTCGCCGGAGACGTTGATGGGTTGGACATCAAAAAGCGCGCTTAAGAAGTCCGCGGCCCACTGGATAAGCTCCTCATCGCGCAGCTTGGGTGAGGTGACATTGCGCCCAGCCTTGGGGAAAGGCACGTTGATGGCCTTGGCCGCGGCCCGGAAGCTCGAACCCGGGTACAGGCGCTTCAGGCGCACCTGCTTGGAATCCGGCAGCTCGACCGGGTGGAATTTCACGCGGGTTCCCTGCACGGTAATGTCTGCCACCCCGGCGCGGCGGGCTTGGTGGCGCAGGCGCGCCACGGCGAGCAAGCGCTCGACCTCCTTGGGCAAGGGGCCGAAGCGGTCTTCCATTTCTTCCCGCGCCGCCGCGAGATCCTTATTATCCTGCGAGGCCGCTAGCTTGCGGTAGACCTCGAGGCGCAGGCGCTCGGAATCGATATAGGACTCTGGGATGTGGGCATCCACGGGAAGATCGATGCGGATTTCCTTCGGCCCCTCGTCCGTCACCGCGGGTGCCTCGCCGCGGGCCAAAGACTTGAAGGCCTCGACGGCCTCGCCGACCAAGCGCACGTAGAGATCGAAGCCCACGCCTGCAATGTGACCGGATTGCTGGGCGCCCAACACGTTGCCAGCACCGCGCATCTCTAGGTCTTTCATGGCCACGGCCATGCCTGCGCCCAGATCATTATTCTGGGCGATGGTAGCCAGGCGGTCATAGGAGGTCTCAGTCAGCGTGGCGCCCTTGGGGTACAGGAAGTAGGCGTAACCGCGCTCGCGGGAGCGGCCCACGCGCCCGCGCAGCTGGTGTAGCTGCGACAAGCCCATGTGGTGGGCATTTTCCACAATGAGCGTATTCGCATTGGCGATATCCAGTCCGGTTTCCACGATGGTGGTACACACCAAAACGTCATACTCGCGGTCCCAGAATCCCTGGACGGTCTTTTCTAGCAGGTCCTCATTCATCTGGCCGTGGGCAACGACGATGCGTGCTTCTGGCACCAAGTCGCGCAGTTCGCGCGCCTTCTTTTCAATATCGGAAACCTTATTGTGGATAAAGAAGGTCTGACCATCGCGCAAAAGCTCGCGCCGAATGGCGGCCGCGACCTGCTTATCCTCGTAGGCGCCGACATAGGTCAGCACCGGGTGGCGATCCTCTGGCGGGGTGAGGATGGTCGACATTTCACGGATGCCGGCCATGGACATCTCCAGCGTGCGGGGAATCGGCGTCGCGGACATGGTTAGCACGTCGACGCTGGCTTTCAGCGCCTTGATGTGTTCCTTGTGCTCCACGCCGAAGCGCTGCTCCTCATCGACCACGATGAGACCCAAGTTCTTCCAGTGCACGCCGGTTTGCAGCAGGCGGTGCGTGCCGACGACGATGTCAATCGAGCCATCGGCAAGCCCCTTAAAGATCTCCGTGGCTTCCTTCTTTGAGGTAAAGCGCGATAGGACCGCCATCTTGACGGGGAACCCGGCCATGCGCTCGCTAAAGGTATCGTAGTGCTGCTGCGCCAGCAGCGTGGTGGGTACTAGGACGGCGACCTGGGTACCATCTTGCACGGCCTTGAAGGCGGCGCGAATGGCGACTTCGGTCTTGCCATAGCCCACATCGCCGACGACCACGCGGTCCATCGGCACCGTGGATTCCATATCCTCTTTCACTGCGTCGATGGCTAGCATCTGGTCCTCGGTTTCGACGAAGGGGAAATTGTCCTCCATCTCCGCCTGCCAGGGGTTATCGGGCGCGAACTGGTGTCCCGGTGCGGCCTGGCGCTTGGCATAGAGATCCACCAATTCGCCGGCGATCTCGCGCACGGCGGCGCGTGCCTTCTTCTTGGTGTTCTTCCAATCGGAACCACCCATCTTGGATAGGTGGGGCGATTCGCCGCCGGTGTATTTGCTGAGCAGATCCAGCGAATCCATCGGCACCCACAGTTGATCCGCCGGCTGCCCGCGCTTGGAGGGCGCATATTCCAGCACGATATATTCGCGCCGGCTGGTCTCATCGCCGGATTGGATGGTGCGCTCGGCCATCTTCAAAAACTTGCCGATGCCGTGCGTTTCATGCACCACAAAATCGCCCTGCTTGAGCGCCAGCGGGTCCACCTTATTGCGGCGCTTGGCCGGCCGCCGCTTGGCGTCCGCAATATCGCCGACGCGGTTACCGGTCAGGTCCGTTTCCGTCACCACGACGAGCGGCAGTGCCTCGGCGTCTTTAAGCTTGCGTACCTTGGGAAAGACCAAGCCCGCATGGCTGAGGGCCTGATACAGGGTGACCTCGCCCGCGCTGGGTTCCCAGCCGGGGGTGGCCACCTTGGTGCGAATGCCCTGCTCGGCAAAACGCTCCACCATGCGCTTGATAGCACCCTGGGCAGGCGCGATAAATGCCGCACGCCCGCCAGCGTTTGTATGCGCCAGCAGCTGGGCCATCATGGCATCGATCTCTTTGATATCACCGCGCGGGGTGGGCCCAGGCTCAAACTCGAGCGGCAGGGTTTCCTCCTCTGGCCCGGCCAACATGCCCGGTGGGGAAAATGTCCACAGCGGCTGACCGGCCTCGCGAATGGAGACCTCCAAAGACTCAAAGGAGCGGTAGCTCGATCCCTCAGTATCGAGCCCTTCCGTGGACAAGGGTCCATCCGCACCCATGGCAGCAGCCTCCCAGCCGGCAGCGAGGAATTCCGCGTCGGTCTTTTCCAGGTCTTCCACGCGGCGCCTGATCTTTTCCGGCGCCACCATCACCACGTGCGTGGCGGCGGGGAGGAACTCGGAAAGGGTGATCAGTGGGGCATCGGAAAGCACGGGCAAAACCGCCTCCATGCCCTCTGCCGGAATATGCTCGCTGACTTTGGTGAGCAGCTCCACCAGCGCTGGGTTGCCGGTGTGCGTCGCCGCCAATGTGGCCGCGCGCTGCGCTACCGCATCCGTAATCGGCAGCTCGCGGGCGGTGAAGATATCGACGCGGCCGACCTCGATTTCCGGGATGGTGCGCTGGTCAGCAACAGAGAACTGGCGGATATCGGTGACCTCATCGCCCCAAAATTCCACGCGCACCGGGTAATCCAAGGTGGTGGGAAAGACATCGATAATGCCACCGCGGGTGGCAAACTCACCGCGCTTGGCCACCATGTCCACGTGCTTATACGCCCGAAATTCCAGGCTGCGCACCACATCATCGAAGTTATATTCGTGGTCTTCTTCCAGATGCACCGGGGCACGGCCCTCGATGTCCTGCAGGATGGGCTGGGACAGCCCGCGCGCGGCCGTGACAATAATGCGCAGGTCATCAATGTTGTGCAGCACCTGCGCGCGCTTGCCGATGATATCCACGCCCGGGCTCAGGCGCTCGTGCGGTAGCGTCTCCCAAGAAGGAAACATTGCGACCTTATCGCCCATCATCGCGGTAAGCTCCGCGGTGAGATCCTCGGCCTCGCGGCTGGTGGCCGTGACCGCCAGCACCGGCGCGTGGTGGGCCAAAGTTCCAAGAGCCCAAGGGCGCGCCTGATCGATACCCGTAATGTGCAGGTCCTGGCCCACATTGGCCACAAGCCCCTTGAGCTTCGGGTCCGTGGCCGCGACCTTAAGCAGACCTGCCAGCATTGGCGTCGCCATTTACTTCCTGCCTCCTAATTTGGGCTTAATTTCCATACCGGACAAACCATTCCAGCATAGATTGACTATATGCGTAGCGACGACTTCCTTATCCGGTTTATCCGGGCTGCGCTCATCCAACCACCACTGTGCCGTAGTAGAGACCATGCCCACGAGGGCCTGCCCATAAATATTGGCTAACTCCGGATTAATACCGCGGTGCTCAAAGGCCTCACCCAAGATATAGGCCACCTGCCCCACCGCTGCATTGAGCAGCGTAGAAAAACTGCGCTCCTCGCCCGGCTTCGAATCGCGTACCAGAATGATGAAACCATCGGTTTCTTCCTCGACGTAATTCAGCAGTGCCATCACGGCCTGCTCAATGCGCTCGCGCCAGCTGCCCTCTTCTAAAGAATCCTTGATGACTTTTTCTAGCGCCAGCATCTCCCGATCCACGACCACCGCATACAGGCCTTCTTTGCCCCCAAAATGCTCGTAGACCACCGGCTTCGATACTCCGGCGCGGGACGCAATCTCTTCAACGCTGGTGCCTTCAAACCCCAATTCCGCAAAAGCGGCGCGTCCAATGGAAATCAATTGCTCGCGGCGCTCGCGTCCGGTCATTCTCTGTCGAACCATGCCTTCTACCCTATCCTTTGCCCCACCCTTACCTAGTAATTTGTTATTTACCCGGGGGCGTCAGGTACGCTATAGCTACAGCAATCGCTGTGGTTCCCCATGGTGTAATCGGCAACACTGCGGTTTTTGGTACCGTCATTCTAGGTTCGAGTCCTGGTGGGGAAGCTTTTCCACGTCCCCCTCTATCAGCAAAAACGCTGGTGAGGGGGGTTTTATTTTTTGGGTTAAGCCCGGATTCTAAGGATCGTGGAAACACCTGACCTTGATTGGTGGTGTTTGTGGTGTCGAGTCGTTGGGATCCTTCGCCGGATGTGGTGGAGCAGCTGTGTTGCTTGGTTTCAGGCGGTCGTAGTGTTCGTAGTGCGGCGTTGGAACTGGGGCTTAGCTTGAGTGTTGCGTATCGGCTGGCTCGTGAGTATCAACTTCCTGTGCGTGTTCAGAAGTCGACTTCTGCTTCGGTTACAGAAAGCATTGAAGCGCTATGGAAGCAGGGTGTGAAGCCGTCAGATATTTCAACGCGGCTTAATGTAGGAACCAGCGTTGTGTACCGCATTGGTATTGAGCTTGGCTTGTGGCAGCGCAATCGAGCGTGTCAAGTTGTTTGTGTGTGGGGCTAGGTTTATAGGTATTTGTCGAAGCGGTCGGGGTAGGCTACGGCCATTTGGTTGATGGCTTGTTTCCAGCCGGAAACTCGGGCTCCTTCCATGAGTCTGCCGGCTGTCGCGGAGACTCGTTCGCCTTGCTTTGCTCTTTTGGCGGCTCGTTTGTCTTCAATGTTGCAGATCATCAACCACAGCGTTTTCAGCGCGGATTCATCGTTGGTGAACTGCGAGGGGGTCAGGAAGTTTGTGTGTGAGGCTCTGATCTAGAAGGAGTTTCACCGATAATGACTACGGTGTCACCAAAGACAAGCCATGACCCGGCGAGGGTCAACGAGATCAGCGAGAAGCTGATGGAAAATCCTTAAGCTCGCCAGCTTGATCAGCGAGCTGTCGGCTTCTGCTGATGATGCAAGCGAGCTGGTCAAAGGCTTGCTACAGGTGTCGATCAACGCTGGTCTACAGGCAGAGATGGATGCGCACGGGCCCGACCCCCGGAAAGTGGACACATCGGGGGTTAGCTATGCTGCTTTGGTCAGTGTAGCTGAAGTCTCGGCTTC